>CAZAVT010000286.1:0-4774 GCA_964488395.1 uncultured Burkholderiaceae bacterium
CTTCCCCCGTGGACTGCAGCGAGCGCCTAAAATCGACGGTGTCGTCCGAACCGGACGGTTTTGACCATCAGGGCGTAGCGCTGAGTAAAGATGATTCAGGCGGAAAGATTCGACGAAGCGATGAAGAATGGCGCGCGTTGTTGACCGACGAGCAGTACCAGGTCGCTCGAAACCACGGCACTGAGCGCGCCTTCACGGGCTGCTTCTGGGATCACCACGCCAAGGGAGTGTACGCCTGCGTGTGCTGCGAGACGCCGCTGTTTAGTTCCCAGGAGAAATACGATTCCGGATCCGGCTGGCCGAGCTATTGGCAGCCGGTTGACCCTACAGCCGTCGCGACCAAAAAAGATTTCAGCTGGGGAATGGTCCGGACAGAAGCCCTCTGCGCTCGATGCGACGCACATCTCGGACACATCTTCGAAGATGGACCAGCGCCGACTGGCCTGCGGTATTGCATCAATTCGGCGTCGCTCAAATTCGTTGCCGAAGCCTAAAGCGACGCCGCCAGCGGTCTACGAGGGGTTTCAGGCCTTCTTGACCTTTTCGAGCATCCGGAAGATCGGGCGGGGGCGGCCCACGAAAAGACGCTTCAGCGCCTTGGACAGGCACCGACGCTCGAGGGTGTTGCGTCGGGTGCGGGTGCGTTCAGCCATTTTATTCGCTCCATAAAACCGTCTATTGTAGCGTTTCCCGCGCAGTATCCGATGAGATTGCCTGATGAAACTGTTGTTTGACCTCCTGCCCCTGGTGCTGTTCTTTACGGCCTTCAAGCTCGCCGATATTTATGTTGCGACGGCAGTGGCCATTGGTGCAAGCGTGCTACAGATCGTCTGGCTGCGACTGCGGGCCCGCCCGATCGAGCCTATGCAGTGGGCGGGTCTGATCATCATCGTCGTCTTCGGCGGCATGACACTGTTGCTGCGCGATGAAACCTTCATCAAATGGAAGCCGACCGTGCTGTACCTGTCGTTCGCGCTGGCCCTCGTGATCGCCCGCTGGGCGCTGGGGCGTAATCTGATCGCCGCGATGATGGGCGCACAGGTAAGGCTGCCGCCCGCTGCGTGGGATCGGCTGAATCTGGCATGGATCGCTTTTTTCCTTGCGATGGCCGGCCTCAACCTTTTCGTCGCCTACACCTATTCGACCGAGATCTGGGTCAATTTCAAGGCGTTCGGGACGCTCGCGCTCACGGTGGTGTTTGTGATCGGGCAGGCTTTCTACATGTCGCGACATACCGAGCAGCAACAGGAAGGCTCTTGAGCGCTGATACTCTCAGGGGGAGGTCCGGCGCGCCCGGATCGCGTGGCGCTGTCGTTGATCGACTGACTTCGCAGGCCCTCGAGGTGCGGCTGCGTGAGCGGTTTGACTGCCTGGAACTCCGCATCACCGACGACAGCCACCTCCATGCGGGTCACGCGGGCGCCCAGGGCGGCGCCGCCCACTTTACCGTTCATCTTCTGTCGACGGACTTCGATGGCCTCAGTCGGGTCGCACGCCACCGACTGGTCTATGATGCGCTGTCTGACTGGATCCCCGCGCGAATCCATGCCCTCGTCATCGACGCTCGGGCGCCGAGCGATCGCGGGTGAGACGTGTAGCCCCCTTCCCCCCAACCAGCGATCCTTGACCACCATGAACCCGACCCGCCCGTATCACCGACTGGCTGTATTGGCTCTCTCGCTCTCCGCCCTGTGCGCAAGCGCCGTGGCCAGTGACCTCGCGGTCGTCAATGGCAAGGCGATCCCGGCCCAGCGCCTCGAGGAAGTTGTGCAGCAGTTTGCCTCACAGGGTCGTCCCGACTCGCCGGAACTGCGCGAGATGATTCGGGAACAGTTGATTCTCCGGGAGCTGTTTGCCCAGGAAGCCGAGCGCAAGGGGCTGGGCAAGACGCCAGCCGTGATTCGGCAGCTCGAGCAGATTCGGGAGGATGTCCTGATCCGTGCGCTGGTCCAGGATTTTCTCGCCAATGTCTCCCCGGTCAGCGACGACGAAGTACGCCAGGAATACGAGCGGCTGCACGGCAGCACCCCGGGGGGCGAGCGCGAGTACCGGGCTCGGCACATTCTGGTGGATCGCGAGGACGAGGCCCGGCAGATCATCGCTGCGCTCAAGAAGGGCGAGCGTTTTGAGACTCTGGCCCGTCGGTCCAAGGACGTGGGATCGGCCAAACAGGGCGGTGACCTCGACTGGAATACGCCGGACACTTTCGTCAAGGAGTTTTCCGACGCGATGGTCAAGCTCGACAAGGGCGGGATCACGGAGCAGCCGGTTCGTACCCAGTTTGGCTTTCACGTCATCCGCCTCGACGACGTCCGCGCCGTGCCGGCCCCTCCGATCGCCCAGATCGGGCCGCAGATCCGCGAAGAGCTCGAGCGCAAGCGGCTTGAGGTCCTTCAGAAGGCGCTGAAGGACAAAGCTCAGATCCGCTGATCCTGCCTCGGCGTTCAGGAATCGGTGCGCGGCGATCCGACGGGGCGCTGGCCAGACCGAGCGTTGGCGCGTTTGCCGCGCTGTTCGGCACGCCGTTGCGCGAAAAATTCTCTGAGCATGGCGCTTGAGGCCTCCCCGAGTACGCCGCCGCGCAGCTCGGCATGGTGAGCCAGTTGTGGAACACCAAAGAGGTCGACAACGCTGCCACAGGCGCCAGTCTTCGGATCAGCCGCACCGTAGACCAGCCGAGATAGACGGGCGTGCTGGATCACGCCCGCACACATGGCGCAGGGCTCGAGCGTGACGTACAACTCGCACCCCGGCAGTCGGTAGTTGCCGAGCCGTTGTGCAGCGGCGCGGATCGCGCGCATCTCGGCGTGAGCGCTGGGATCGTGGGTCGCGATGGGCTGGTTGTAGCCCGCTCCGATCACCTGATTCTCGTGGACAACGATCGCGCCCACTGGGACTTCGCCCTCCTGCTGGGCAAGCTTGGCCTGTTCGAGTGCCAGCGACATGAACTGTTGATCTCGGAGCTCGGCATCCATTGGAGGGGGCTCGCCGGGACGATCCATGGGACTCAGCGCTCCGGAATCAGCCCGCGCGGGCGAAACCGAAGCACGAGCAGCATGATCAACCCCATCGTCAGCAATCGCATGTGAGCTGCGCCCTCCGCCAGATGGGCTCGTAAGGGGCTGGATTCGGGCAGGCCTGAGGTGATCAGCCCCATGAACCATAGGCCGAGTGGTTCGACTTGGACCCAGCAGAACCAGATCAGGAATCCGCCAAGTGCTGCTCCCAGATTGTTGCCGGAGCCTCCGACGATCACCATCACCCAGATGAGAAAGGTGAAGCGAAGGGGTTGATAGGTCCCTGGCGTCAACTGCCCGTCGAGCGTGGTCATCATTGCGCCGGCAAGTCCACAAACCGCAGAGCCTAGAACAAACACCTGCAGGTGCCGGGCGGTGACGTCCTTGCCCATCGCGGCCGCGGCCGATTCGTTGTCACGAATGGCGCGCATCATGCGGCCCCACGGCGAGTGCAGCGCGCGCTCGCTCAACCAAAGGAGTGCGAGGAGCATGACCAGGAACAGCATCGCGTAGAGGATCTTGACCGTGATGATCGACGCGTCGACGGGGCTCGCGCCCAGGCTCTGGGCAAGTCGCACAAACCCCTCACTCGTCTGCAGGTCGACTTCATACGGAACCGGGCGGGGCAGCCCGATCACGTTCTTGACCCCGCGGGCGAGCCAGTCCTCGTTCTTGAGCACGGCGATAACGATCTCTGAGATACCGAGCGTCGCGATCGCGAGGTAATCGGAGCGCAGCCCCAGCGCCACCTTGCCGATGAACCAGGCAGCGCCCGCGGCGAGCGCACCGCCGACGGGCCAGGACAGCAGGATCGGCCAGCCCAATCCGCCCAGATAGCCGGTCGAGGCCGGATCAATGGCCTCGACGGCCGAAATCGCCGGATCGATCACCGAACGACCGGCGGCCAGGCCGGCAACCAGGGCCGCAGTGACGGCCCAGGGCCTGAGACGGCGTCCGCGCAGCCGCCGAGCAAGAGCCACCGCAAGGGCAATGGTGCCTGCGAAGATCCCGAGTCCGAGCATCAACTGCAAGCCCCCCGCCTGCCAGGCCGGGGGCACGGGCGGCATCGCCACGAGCACTGTTGCCAGCCCGCCCAGTGCCACGAATCCCATCGTGCCGACGTTGAACAGTCCGGCGTATCCCCACTGAATATTGACGCCGAGTGAAAGGATCGCCGATATGATCGCCATGTTGAGAATGGTGAGCGCGAGGGCCCAGGTCTGCCACAAACCGGTCAGCAGGAAGAGGAGCGCGACCGCGCCAACCAGCGCCCGTTCGCGCGCGCTCATACCGATTGCCCCTTAAAAAGACCGGTTGGTCGAATCAGCAGGACCAGGACCAGAATCAGAAACGACACCGCGAACTTGTAGTCCGTCGACAGCAACTGCACCATCGTCTCGGGCGCCATCGATTCCGGGAGCAAATGACCCAGTACCCGCTTGAAGGCATAGGTCAACGCTACTTCCGAGAATGCAACCAGGAAGCCGCCTGCGATCGCTCCCAGTGGGCTACCCAATCCGCCCACGATCGCTGCCGCAAAAATCGGTAACAGCAGTTGAAAATAAGTGAAGGCCTTGAAACTCTTGTCGAGGCCGTAGAGCGTTCCAGCGGTGGTCGCGAGTGTCGCTGCCAGAATCCAGGTGAGGGCCACCACCCGTTCGGGTCTGATGCCAGAGAGCAGCGCCAGGTCCTCGTTGTCGGAAAAGGCCCGCATGGCCTTGCCAATCCTTGTGCGCTTGAGCAGGAAAAACAAGGCG
>CAZAVT010000287.1:0-4741 GCA_964488395.1 uncultured Burkholderiaceae bacterium
CGAACGACGGCTACACGCTGCTGGTCTCCGGCATCAACCTGGTCATCAACCCCTATGTGACCACCGATATCAAGGTCGATTCACGCAAGGACTTCAGGGCGGTCAAGCTGGTCTCCACTGCGCCCACCGTCCTCGTGGTACGCAACAATTTTCCTGCGGCCGACTTCAAGGCGTTCGTGGCCGAGGTGCGTGCCAATCCGGGCAAATACAGCGGCGCGACACCGGGTGCGACGACACTGGCCACCGCGCTCTACAACGAGCTCGCCAATAGCCGCATCGTCCTCGTGCCCTACAAGGGCGCTGCGCCTGCGCTCACCGACCTGATGGCTGGGCACGTGGACCTGTCCTTTGCAACCCTGGGCTCGGTGCTGCCGCAGATCAAGGCGGGCAAGATCCGAGCGCTCGCCGTCGCCAGCCCCCAGCGCGATCCCATGCTGCTCGAGATCCCAACCTTCGCGGAGTCGGGCCTGCCGAATTTCCGTTTCGATGCATGGTCTGGCGTGCTGGTGCCCGCAGGAACCCCCGATGAGGTGGTGACCCGGCTGTCCCAGTCGCTCGACAAGCTCCTCGCACATCCGGCCTATGCCCAACAGCTCGCCGACGCGGGCCTGCGCCCTGTTCCCGCGGGCTCACCCGCCGATTTTGCGAAGCTGATCGACGAAGAGCTGACGCTCTATGAAAAGCTTGCCGCCCAGGCGAATGCGGCGGTCAGCCGCTGATACAGGAACCTCGCGCCGAGTCTCAGTTGGACTTCATGTTGGCAGCCTGGACCGTTCGCTCGACCAACTTCTGATTGCGCGCGAGGAACTGGCGAAACGCCTCGGAGCCGGTACCGACCGGCTCGGCGCCCATCGCACTCAACGCGGACACGACCTCGGGATTCTGGGCCGCGCGCCGTACCTCCTGTTCGAGTCGGGCGATCACCGCCGCCGGCGTCCCGGTGGGCGCGAAGAGCCCCGTCCAGGACGAGGACTCGTAACCGGGCACTCCCGACTCGGCGATGGTCGGCAGCTCGGGCACCAGCTTGGAGCGCTGCGGTGAGCCCACTGCGATCGCGCGTACCTGTCGATCACGGATCAACGACAGCACCGCCGGCAGATTCTCGAGCTGCAGATGCAAACGCCCACCCCTCAGGTCGGTGATGGCCGGTGCGGTACCGCGGTAGGGAATGTGGGTCATCTTGATATCGGCGAGCAGCATGAAGAGCTCGGTGTTCAGGTGAGTCGACGAACCGACCCCCGCGCTGCCGAAATTGAGTTCACCCGGCTTTGCACGGGCTGCATCGATCACGTCGCGCACGCTCTTCCAGGGGCTGTCGACATTCACCACCAGGATCGAGGCGCTTTCGGAAAAGTGAGCGACCGGAACGAAGTCGCGTTCCGGGTTGTACTTGATGCCGGGATTCATCGCCGGGTTGACGTGAATCGTGCCTGGCGTCCCTGCCATCAGGGTGTAGCCATCGGCGGGCGCGCGCGCCACCTGGGTAGCGCCGATCACGCCGCCCGCCCCGCCCACGTTTTCAACCACCACGGACTGCCCCAGGGACAACGAGAGCTCTCGGGCCAGCATCCTCGCCAGGAGATCCGTGCCCCCGCCTGCAGCAAAGGGAACGACCAGTCGAATAGCCTTGTTGGGATACTCCTGTGCGCTGGCCGGGAACGGCGCCGCGAGGGAGATCAGACCGGCCAGGCACAGGCCCATCCGCGACAGGCGATGGAGTGCGACGCGACGCGAGGACATGTTGAATCTCCTGAGAGGGCGGACAGTGTGCTTCAACGATCCGGCGAGGTTCGCCCGGCCGAAGGGCTGATCACGGAAGGATAGACATCGCCACAGTACTTGCGGATCTCGTCGATCTGGTTGGCATCAGGCGGTGCGTAGCGCAGTCGCTTCGAGGTGAAAACACCCCCCGTCGCCTGGCCGATACGAACCGCTGCTTCCGCAAGCGTGAGCAGTGCCGTCTGGCCGTTCAGGACCGGCACCCCCGGACGTACCTCATGGATCCCTTCCTTTTCAAGGAGCGCCATGCCCACGCCACCGGCCGCGATCACCACCTCGGCACCGTCCGCAACCAGCGCCTCGGCAGCAACCAGGAACTCATCGCAGATCACCTTGGCCGCCTGAGGATCGGTGAAGCCGGCCTTGAGGTTGAGGATCCGGTCGAGCTTCATGGGACGGGTTCCGACGAAACGGCTGCGCAGACCATACCGATCGACGTTGTCCACCACCCGCGGGATGAATTTCTCATTGAGCGTCACGAAAGCGAAGTTGCCACCCATCAGGCAGGCGACATGGCAGGTGCTCTCGCACAGGCCCAGCACCGGGATGTTGGCGATCTCGCGGGCCTCGCGCAGCGCCGGGTCGGCGATGTTGCCGATCACGAAGGCGTCGAAGCCACGCCGCATCGCGGTTTGCACGTTGTCGAGCACCTCGACCCCGCCCACGTACTCGAGGTAGCTGAACTGATCGGCAACGCCCCCCCAACGGGTCAGCCCATGCACCTCGATCTCGGTCTCGGGGCTCTTGATCCGGTGCAGATGCGCGTTGACGCTGGCGTGATAGGCACCCCAGGCGTTTTCGCGGGCCATCGCCTGATACCAGATCTTCATGATGGATGCTCCCTTGCCGACCGGCATTGTTTTCGCGCGGCAGTATTGCATCGGCTCCGAGGGAAGTCCATAGAGCGTTGTCGCGTCCAGGGCAGCAACCGCTGCTCGCTCGAACTGCTGTCGTCCATCACCCTCCCCGACTGCGAGATTTCATGGAGCGACAAACATGGCAGCGGCCCGACCACGCACTGACGTGCGCGGGCTCATGGATGACTTCACAGCGCCGGTCTGCTATGGGTCAGCCCAGCCGATGGGCGCGCAGCGGGCGTTTGGT
Organism: uncultured Burkholderiaceae bacterium; assembly: GCA_964488395.1. Classification (GTDB taxonomy): domain Bacteria; phylum Pseudomonadota; class Gammaproteobacteria; order Burkholderiales; family Burkholderiaceae_E; genus SYIM01. The sequence continues at coordinate 2,884 of CAZAVT010000287.1, forward strand.
GCGTGCGCCCGTGGCGCGGCATGTTCACCTCGGGACCGACTTCAGGACCTGACCGGGCTGGCTCATTCGAGCTTGATGTTGGCCGCGCGAACCACCTGCTCCCACTTACGGTTCTCGTTCAGGAAAAACTCGTTCATCCGAGCGGCGTTGCTGCCGATCGGCACGATGCCCCATTCGGTGAAGCGCGTCTTGACCTCATCCATCGCCGCGATCCTCGCCATCGCATCCTCGAGCGATTTCACCACCGCAGCCGGGAGCCCTGATGGCCCCATGAGCCCGTACCAGGAGTAAATCTCATAGTCAGGCACCCCCCCTTCGATCATCGTCGGCAGGCTGGGGTGATAGGCGGCTCGGTCCTTGCCGGTCACCGCAAGAAGTTTGACCCGACCGGATTTTTCCAGAGGCAGCAGGATCTGCGGATTATCAAAGACCAGCTGAATGCGCCCGCCGATCAGGTCCGTGAGCGCTGCCGCACCGCCCTTGTACATGATCGGCTCGATCTGGATCCCGGCAATCGAACGAAAGAGTTCACCGGCCAGGTGGGAAGAACTGCCGGGGGTCGCGCCAAAGTTGAGCTTGCCGGGCTGCGCCTTGGCCATCGCGATGAATTCGGCCACGCTGTTGGCCGGAAAGTCCGGCGGCACGGTCATGATGATTGAACCGAGCGAAATGAGCGAGATCCCGGCGAGATCGCGCGTCGGATCGAATTTGAGCCCTCGGAACAGGGACTTGTTGACCCCATTGGCAAATGAGCCGATCAATAACGTTGTGCCATCGGCAGGGGCTCGCGCGACCTGCTCCGTCCCGATGTTGGTACCGGCACCCGCCCGGTTCTCAACGAGCACCTGCGTTCCCATGACCTCGGCCAGCTTTTGCCCGACATAGCGGCCGACGATATCGGTCGCACCGCCAGGCGGATAGGGCACCACCAGGCGGATCATTTTCCCCGCTGGGAAGGTGCCCGGCTGAGCCTGAGCGTGCGCCTCAGGCAACGCCCCCAGAGCGGCTACAGCGCCCACGATCAGGGTGAGCCCGAAGTGACTGAGCGCGCGGCGGCCCCACGCGATTCGATCCTGATTCATCATGCGTCTCCTCCTTGAGCTTTATGGTGATTCCGATGCCAGGGCCCGCAGTGGCGGCCCCGCTGTTTCAATACGTCGCCCGCCCCCCTGACAGATCGAAAACCGCGCCGGTGGTAAACGAGTTTTCTTCGCTCGACAGCCAGGCGATGAGCGCGGCAGCCTCGTGAAGCTCGAGGAATCGTCCGCGCGGAATCTTGGCCAGCATGTAACGAATGTGCTCCGGCGACTGCTCCATCGCGCCGGGGGTACGCGCCACCGCCGGGGTCACGCAGTTGACGGCGATGTCCTGAGCCGCGAGTTCCTTGCCCAGGGACTTGGTCATGCCGATCACCGCCGCCTTCGCCGAACTGTAGGCCGATGCGTTGGGATTGCCTTCCTTACCGGCAATTGAGGCGATGTTGACGATGCGGCCGTAGTTCTGCCGCTGCATCACTGGAACCACCGCACGGCAGCAGTGAAAGGTTCCGTTGACGCCCACCTCCATCACAGCGCGCCATTGATCCAGGGGGTACTCGGCAAGCGTTGCATTGGGGCCAACGATCGCCGCATTGTTGATCAGGATGTCAATGCGTGAACGTTGGGCCAGGGTCGCGGCGACTGCCGCGGCAACCGCTTGCGGATCGGCAATATCGACGCATTCACCCAGGACGCTGCTGGGTCGAGCGCTCTGCCCGAGTTGGGTCATCGCTTGTTTGAGTTGGGCGCTATTGCGGTCCCAGAGGACCACCTGGGCACCCGAGGCGAGGAAACGTTCAGCAATCGCGTAACCGATCCCT
>CAZAVT010000288.1:0-4717 GCA_964488395.1 uncultured Burkholderiaceae bacterium
TCGCGGGGCAGCAGCTTTCCCCGTGCCAGATGGCGGGCGCGGGCGGTTTCACCGCCCCCTTGGGCGACCTGTGCAACGGTCTCGCGCAATTCGGCACAAAGCGCGCGCAACCATTGGGCGTTGGCGGCAAAGGCGGCGTTTCGGCGGTCGATCCGCGATTCAATCACCGCCATGCTCGCGCTCCTGCGCCCTGTGGACGCCGTGAATCGGCATGATCACCAGTCAATCGATACTCCCCGATAGTCGACAAAGGTCCCGGAGGGATAGGCGCTCGGATTCGCGATCACCGCGGCCATGCCGGCGACACTGGTCGCCACATCGATATCGGCATTGGCCCCTCCCATGTCGGTGCGCACCCATCCGGGGTGCAGCGCCAGGACCCTCACACCCGTGGCAACGCCCTGCAGGTGCGCCAGCCGCGCGACCATGTTTTCGGCCGCCTTGGACACCCGGTAGAGGGCACTGCCGGGTGCTGCGACACCGGCGATCGAACCCATTCGGCTAGTCAGGCAAGCGAGCGTTCCCCGTTGGGCGCCGAGCGCGTCGATGAGTGGTGCGGCGAGGCTGAGCGGCGCATGGACATTGACATGCATCACCTGATCGAATTGCTCACGGGTCGGCGGTTGTCGCAGATCGGCGGCCCGCGCTCCGGTGACCCCGGCATTGAGGATTGCGAGCGATAGTCGCTCTCGGGACAGTCGGTCGGCCAGCGCAGAGAGGCTCGCGGCATCGAGCAGATCGGCGAGCCAGACCTCGACACCGAGCGCTCGAAGCGACTCAGCTGAAGCGGCATCGCGGACGGTGGCAAGGACCGATCCGCCCTGCCGGCGGTAATGCCGCACGAACTCCAGACCGATCCCGCGCGAGGCGCCAACCACGAGTACCCGCAGGGTGTCGCTTGCGCTCATATCAGCTCGATCGCAACAGCGGTGGCCTCTCCGCCGCCGATGCAAAGCGACGCGACGCCACGCTTGCCGCCGCGCGCGCGCAGCGCACCGATCAGGGTCACGATCAGCCGTGCGCCCGAGGCGCCGAGCGGGTGCCCCAGGGCGCAAGCGCCGCCGTGAACGTTGACCTTGTTGTGCGGCAGTCCGTGTTCGGTCATGGCCGCCATCGCGACCACCGCGAAAGCTTCGTTGATCTCGAAGAGATCAACGCTTGCGCTGCTCCAACCGGTCTTCTGGTAGAGCTTGGCGATCGCACCCACGGGCGCGGTGGTGAACCATTGCGGTGCCTGCGAGTGGGTGGCATGCGCGATGAGTCGGGCGATGGGCGTGAGCCCCAACGCGCGCGCCTTGGACTCGCGCATCATCACCATCGCCGCAGCGCCGTCCGAGATCGAAGAGGAGGTGGCCGCAGTGACCGTACCGTCCTTCCTGAAGGCGGGCTTCAGGGCCGGGATCTTGTCGACGTTGGCCTTGAAGGGCTGCTCGTCGCGCGCGATCTCGACATCGCCCTTGCGCCCGGCAACGGTGATCGGTGCGATCTCCCAAGTGAAGCTGCCGTCGGTGTTGGCGGCGACGGCGCGCCGGGTCGATTCGATCGCGTAGGCATCCTGGGCCTCTCGGGTGAAGCTGTACTTGGCTGCACAGTCTTCGCCAAAATTGCCCATCGATTTGCCTCCGCCGTTGGGCATGCGGTCGTAGGCGTCCTCGAGCCCGTCGAGCGCCATGTGGTCAAACAGCGTCGCATGGCCGTAGCGATAGCCACCACGGCCCTTGGCCATCAGGTAAGGGGCGTTACTCATGCTTTCCATGCCGCCTGCGACCACTACCTCCTGGCTGCCAGTGGCAAGCAGGTCGTGGGCAAACATCGCTGCCTTCATACCCGAGCCACAGACCTTGTTGATGGTGGTGGCACCGGCTGACTGGGGCAGTCCCGCACCGAGCGTTGCCTGTCGAGCGGGGGCCTGTCCCTGCCCCGCTGGCAGCACGCAGCCCATGATCACCTCGCCGACCGCCTCGGGGTTGACACCCGCGCGCGCGATAGCGGCTCGAATCGCGTGCGCGCCGAGCTGGTGTGCTGCGAAACCGGACAGTTCGCCCATCATCGCGCCGATCGGCGTACGGGCCACCGAAACGATTACCACCGCATCATTGGTGCTCATGTTCTTGCTCCTGTTGTCGAGGGGGAGGTGAAGCGGCTCGAAAACCGAAGGGCCGCCGGATACGGAAAGACATCCTCGAGCTCACCGCAACGGATACGCTGCTGGCGTTCGCGCCAGAATGGCGCCTTCAGAAGCTCGCCATGGTGAGCGTGGAAGATCGCGCGGATCTTGGGGTTGCCGAGAAGAAAGCTCCCAAACTCTTCGGGAAATACGTCGTTGGGCCCCACCGCGTACCAAGGCTCGGCCGAGAGCTCATCCTCCGGCGTGCGGGGCGGCGGAATCTCTCGGAAGTTACACTCGGTCAGATAGGCGACCTCGTCATAGTCATAGAACACGACCCGACCCTGCCGGGTCATGCCGAAATTCTTGTAGAGCATGTCGCCGGGAAAGATGTTGGCGGCGACCATCTCGCGGATCGCGTTGCCGTACTCGATCACCGCTTGCTCGAGCGCTTCACCGGAAACCCGCTCGAGGTGAATGTTGAGCGGTACCATCCGACGCTCAATGTAAAGATGCCGGATGATGATCGATTCACCGTCTTCCTCGATGATCGACGGGGCGAGCTCTCGTAATTCGGCGAGCAGCGCCGGGTCCAGCCGGGTGCGCGGCAAGGGGACGTTCGAGTACTCCCAGGTGTCGGCCATCCGGCCCACCCGGTCGTGCAGCTTCACCAGCTGATATTGGCGGGCGATGAATTCCCGGCTCATGTCCTTGCCACGCCGGTCTTTGATGATCTTGAACACGTAGGGAAACGACGGCAGGGTGAAGACTGCCATCACCAGGCCCCGTATCCCCGGAGCCGTGACGAACTGGTCGCGAGAGTGCCGCAGGTGATTGAGCAGGTCGCGATAAAAGAGCGTCTTGCCCTGCTTGTGCAAGCCCAGCATCGTGTAGAGCTCGGACTCGGGCTTGCTCGGCATCAGACTCTTCAGAAAGCCGACGTAGGCCGAGGGCACGTCCATGTCGACCATGAAATAGGCGCGCGAGAAATTGAACAGCGCCTCGATTCGCTCCTCGCCCAGCAGGACTGCGTCCAGATGCAGTCGCCCTGCCGCATCGCGAAGAATCGGTATGGCAAGTGGTGTGACCTCACCATCCTCGATCAAGCGGCCGATCAGGTAGGCGCCCTTGTTGCGAAAGAACAGGGTTCGCAGCACCTGAATCTGACGATCCGAGGCGGGATGGGGCGTGCTCGCGTAGAACGCCTCGAGCACTGCCGCCGCGCAGCCGATGTCGTGCTCGACGTCGCGAAAGGGGCCTGCGAGCCCGAGGTCGATGATCAGCTCGCGCAGCGCTGCTGGCAGACCGCCGATGAGTGGGTAGTAGACCCGCCAGCAAGGCTTATCGGCATCGAGATATTCAGTCGAAACCGCCGGTCTCACGAACAGGAAATCGTTGTTGAAATAGGTGCGATGCAGGAGCTTGGTGCTCACCGAGTTGAAGAAAGTCTCCGCAAGTTCCGGCTGCCGATGCCCGGCCAGCAATCCCACGTATTCGCGGCGCACCTGCTGCCAGACTTGTTCGCCGGGTCGATCCTCACCGAAGTCGTGCTCGAGTCGTTCGATCACTTCTGCGACACGTTCGTCGTAGTACTCGATTCGGGCTCGCGCGAGCCGCCGGATTGCGTGCCAGTCACCGGCCTCGAATCGGGTTTTTGCTTGCTGGGCGTTGTACCTGAAAAGGCCGTAGTGCCGATCGAAGCCGGCGAGCATCGTGCGCGCGATCCCGGCAGCTCGCTCGCCGTCGGGCTCGCCGAGCGAGCTGGGGCTGCCGCAAACGGGCCGCTGGGTGCGGTGCGCGGTCTGGGTCTGAGCTGGGAGGGTTGCGGCTTGCATGGTTGCACGGGGTCAGACGGGCCTGCTCAACGGGTATCGATGAACAGCTCTCTGCCGATCAGCATGCGCCGAATCTCGGAAGTGCCCGCGCCAATCTCATACAGCTTGGCGTCGCGCCAGAGTCGCCCCACCGGATAGTCGTTGATGTAGCCATTGCCGCCCAGGCACTGGATCGCTTCGCCAGCCATCCAGGTCGCCCGCTCGGCGGCGTAGAGAATCGCGCCCGCGGCATCCTTGCGCAGGCTGCGCGCGTCGACGGCGCCAGTCTTGCTGCGATCACATTGACGGCCGACCTCGTAGACATAGGCGCGGCAGGCCATCATCGTGGTGTACATATCGGCGAGCTTGCCCTGCATCAATTGAAATTCGCCGATCGGTTGGCCGAACTGCTCGCGCTCATGGACATAGGGAATGACCGCATCCATGGCCGCCTGCATGATCCCCAGGGGCCCACCGGCGAGCACGGCACGTTCGAAGTCCAGCCCGCTCATCAGCACCCGAACACCGCCACCGACCTCGCCCAGAACATGGCTGGCCGGCACTTCGCAGTCCCGAAACACCAGCTCTCCCGTATGGCTGCCACGCATGCCCAGCTTGTCGAGCTTTTGCGCGACCGAAAACCCGGGTGCGTCTTTGTCGACCAGAAAGGCGGTGATCCCGCGAGGGCCTGCCGCCAGGTCAGTTTTTGCGTAGATGATCCTCACGTCGGCATCGGGGCCGTTGGTGATCCACATCTTGGTGCCGTTGAGGATCCAGCGATCGCCACGCGGTTCGG
>CAZAVT010000289.1:0-4717 GCA_964488395.1 uncultured Burkholderiaceae bacterium
GGGCCACGCCTTCGATGGCGGCGGCGACCGGCTGGTCGTGGTGACCCCCACTGGCAGCATCATTTATCCGGATCGTCAGCTCATGTTGTTTGCCCAGGACGTCCTGGGCCGCCATCCTGGCGCGCAAATCATCTATGACGTGAAATGCAGCCGCAATCTCGGCCGCTGGATCGAACAGCATGGCGGTCGGCCCTTGATGTGGCGCACCGGGCACTCGCTCGTCAAGGCCAAGCTCAAGGAGACCGGCTCACCCTTTGCCGGCGAGATGAGCGGGCATATCTTCTTCAAGGAGCGCTGGTACGGCTTTGACGATGGCCTCTATGCCGGCGCGCGGCTGCTCGAGATTGTCCCGCGAGTGGTCGATCCTGGCGCGTTGCTCGAGGGCTTGCCCGACTCCCTGACGACCCCGGAGCTGCAACTGCCGACCGCCGAGGGCGAGAATGTGACCCTCGTCGAATCGCTCAAGCGCGATGCTCGATTCGACGGTGCCACCGAGATCATCACGATCGACGGGATCCGGGTCGAATACCCAGACGGGTTCGGGCTTGCCCGGCCCTCGAACACCACACCGATCGTCGTGATCCGTTTCGAAGCCGATACCGAGGCCGCCATGGCGCGGATCCAGTCGGCCTTCCGGGTTGCGATCCTGGCCGCCAAGCCGGATGCCGCGCTGCCGTTCTGAGCCCTCCGCTCGGCCGCTCAAGAGCCGGCGGGTTTGGCTGGTTTTTCGGTGAGGAGCGCGTTGACCTGGGTGAGATCGTCTTCTTTGAGGGAGCCAGAGGTCGTCTTCAGTCGCAGGCCGTTGAGGATCGCCTCGTAACGTGCGCGAGCCAGGTCGCGTCGGGTCGTGAACAGCTGCTGCTGGGCATTGAGCACATCGATATTGATCCGTACGCCCACCTGGTAGCCCAGGAGATTGGAGTCGAGCGCCAACTGGCTGGAGCGTTCGGCAGCCTCGAGCGCGCGAATCTGTGCGAGCCCACTGTTGACCACATAGAAGGACTGTCGGGCTGAAAGCTCGGCTTGTCGCTGCGCGGTCTCGAGGTCAGTGCGCGACTTTTCAAAGGCAGCCGCTGCCTCACGGACCCGCGCGTCGGACGCCCCGCTGGTGTAGAGGGGTTTGGCGACTTGCAAGCCCACCGTGCCCACGAAGGCCGTGGTGGCGTAGGTGGAATAGGTACTCGCCTGCTGATGAGCGAGTGATGCAGTCGCATCGACCGTGAACGCGGTGCTCGCCTTTTGCCGCTCGATTTCGCGGCGCGCGACCTCGCTGGTGATCCGGCTCTGCTGGACGGTGTAGTTGTTGGCGCGTGCGGCAGTCGTCCAGGTGGATTCCTGAGCGGGCTCGGGACCCTGCAGGGTGATCCCTGGACGAAGCACATGGATCATCTGGACGGGACGTCCGATCAGGGTGCCGAGAGCTGCCCGCTTGACCTCGACGTCGTTTTGCGCGGAGAGCTCCTGGGCGGTCGCGAGGTCAAAGCGGGCCTGTGCCTCCTGCTGATCGGTGATGGTCGCTGTACCGACCTCGAAATTGCGTCGTGCCGCGGCGAGTTGCTCGGTGATCGCGCGTTTCTGAGCCTGGATCGTCTCGAGATTGTCCTGTGATCCCAGCAGGTCGAAATAGGCCTGCGACACCCGCAGGATCAGATCCTGCACAGCGAGCTCGAGCTGGACCTCGCTCACGCTGGTCTGAAGACGGCTCTGCTCGAGCGCCTCGACGTTTTGCAGTCGATAGAGGGGATAGGTGAGCTGCACGCCCAGCGCGACGGGGCTGTAGTCCCGGGTTATGCCGGGCTTCGGGTCGTAGTGCTGGCGCTGCCAGGACGCAGTCGTATTGACCGACGGCCCGAGCGCCGCCTGCGCCTGATCTTGTCGGGCCCGAATGGTAGCCAGTTGCAAGCGGGCACTGGCGAGCTGCGAGTCATTCGCCTGCGCCAGCCGATAGGCCTGGACCAGATCCAGCGCGGACGCGCTGGAGACGCCTGTCGCGAGCAGGACCGCGAGGGCCAGGGGGGCGAGGGGCAGGCGTTTCATCGGGGAGCTCCAGTCTGGAGGGCAGCGGGGATGAGGGGTTCAGAACACAAAGGCCTGCCGGGCGGGAAACCCAGCAAGCGGTGGTGCAACGGTATCGAAAAGCGGCTCGACCGACTCCCCGCCGCCGGGGCGACGCGTGATCAATTGCGCGGTCATCACGGGCAACTCGCCGACAATGGCAACCAGGCGCCCACCGTCTGCCAGCCGTTCGATCAACGCCTGGGGTACGAAGGATACCGAGCCTGACAGGACGATGACATCGAACACCCCGGAACCCGAGCAGGCTTGGAGGCCATTGCTCTCGATGACTTCGACGGTGTCGATCCTGGCACGCGACAGGTTGGCGCGCGCGAACCGGGCGAGCGCCGGCTTGATCTCGTAGCTGATGACCGTGGCGGCATGCCGAGCAAGGAGCGCAGCCATGTAGCCGGAGCCCGTGCCGATCTCGAGGACCCTGTCGCCTGGCTCAACGGCCGCGGCCTGCAACAGCCGGGCCTCAACCTTGGGCGCGAGCATCACTTCACCGCTACGGATTTGATCGATATCGAGCGGGATCTCCATGTCGGCAAACGCGAGCGATCGCATCGATGCGGGTACGAAATCCTCCCGCCGGATCGCAAACAGTGACTCGAGGACCTGGGCATCAAGCACATCCCAGGGGCGAATCTGCTGCTCGACCATGTTGAAGCGGGCTCGTTCGAAATCCATGGCAAGTCCGTGCGGCGAGGAGGTTAAAAGGAAGCTGGCGGTGATTCTATCAATGCGACTGATGGATGGTGGGGTCGACGGGGGCAGCTCGGCGCAGCCGGTGCACCAGGTCATCCAGGAGCGAATAAAGGACTGGGACCACCAGCAGGGTGAGCAGGGTCGAGGCGATCAGTCCGCCGATCACCGAATGTGCGAGCGGACCGCGCTGCTCAGAACCCTCGCCGATCCCGAGTGCGAGCGGGAGCATCCCGCCGACCATGGCGAGCGTGGTCATCAAGATCGGCCGCAGGCGAATTTCGGCGGCGTCGAGCAGCGCCTGGCCCCGCGCCACACCGCGAGCGCGCGCCTGATTGGCAAAATCGACCAGCAGGATGGCGTTCTTGGTGACCAGGCCCATCAGCATGATGAAGCCGATGATCGAGAAAATGTTGAGGGTCGAGCGCCACGCGATCAGTGCCAGCATGACGCCGATCAATGACAGCGGCAGTGACACCATGATCGACAAGGGCTGGATGAAGCTGCCGAACTGCGAGGCAAGGATCATGTAGATGAAGATCACCGCGAGGGCGAGCGCCTGAACGGCGTAGCCAAAGCTCTCGCTCATGTCCTTGTTGCCTCCGCCAATGGCCAGACGATAGCCGGGGGGCAGGCTGATGGCGTCAAGGTGTACCTGCAGCATCGCGCCAACGGTACCGGCCGCGATGCCGTCCGAGTTGGCCGAAATCAGCACTTCGCGAGTGAGCGCCTTGCGGTTGATCTGGGTCGGGCCGAGGGCGGCTCGGAACTGGGCGATCTGGCGCGCCGCCACCATGCGCGGGTTGCCGTCCGCATCGTTCATGGTCGATGTGATCGACAGGCTTTCAAGATCGGCGAGCGAGCTGCGCCCGCCAACGGGCAGCCGCACCCGGACGTCGTAATTTTCATCATCCGGTGCGCGCCAGGTCGTCGCTGCCTCGCCAGCCAGCAGGGGCCGCAGCGCGCCGGCCAGCCGTGACACGCTCACGCCGAGGTCCGAGGCGAGCGCGCGATCGACCTCGACCTCGATCACCGGCTTGGCGGGCTTGGAGCTGCTGTCGAGTTCGACGATGGCTTCGCGACCCAGCGCCTGATTGACCCGTTGGATCGCCGCCTTGACCTCGCCGCTGATCCGTTCGAGTTCGCGCAGGTCTTGGCCCTGGATACTCACCTGGATGGGTTTGCCCGAGCCCACCGCTGCGGGTGCACCGATGTCGGTGACCGTCACGCCGGCGATCTGGCGGAGCCGTTCGCGCAGTGGTGCGCGCATCTGGTCGACCGAGAGCGAACGCTCGGCGCGTGGCACGAGCCGGCCATAAACCAGCGCGTAGTTGCGTCCGGCGACGATGCCTGTGTTGATGGTGGCGTAGGTGTTCAGCACGCCACCCAGATCTCGCAGCGCCGTTTCGACCTGGCGTACCCGCTGTTCGGTGAACGCGATGGGCGATCCCGCAGGGGTATAGAAAACGATCTGGATCTCGTTGTTATCCGCCTGCGGCACGAACTCTTTCCCCACCCACCCCGCCAGTGGAAACGCCGCGAAGAATGCAGCGAGCGCCAAGACCATCGTTGCGAGCCGATGGCCCAAGCCCCAGCGGAGCAGCTGGACATATCCAGCCTCGAGTCGGCCCATCAGCGACTGGAAGCGCCGCAGGATCCAGCCAACCGGCCCTCTTCCTGGGCCCGCATGGGCCGCGGGATCCTTCCAGACCGAAGACAGCATTGGGTCGAGCGTGAATGAGACGAACATCGACAGCAGCACTGCGAAGGCGACTGAAATGCCGAATTCGCGGAAGAACTTGCCAATGATCCCTCCCATGAAGCCGACCGGCAGGAACACCGCGACGATCGACAGCGTGGTGGCGGTCACTGCCAGACCGATCTCGCGGGTGCCTTCCAGCGAGGCGATGCGTGGGTCCTTGCCCATGGCCTGATGCCTGACGATGTTCTCGCGCAC
>CAZAVT010000290.1:0-4701 GCA_964488395.1 uncultured Burkholderiaceae bacterium
CCGCCCTGGGACGGGGTGCCGCTTAGCACACCGGAGGAGTTGGAATTGGTGCCCGGCGGCGTGTTGCCGGTGATAGAGAAGGTGTAGGGCCCTTTGCCGCCGGTGGCGCCGAACTGCAGGATGAGCGGCTGGTTGATGGGCGTGGTGGCGGACGCAGCCCTCGCGGCGGGTGGGGATGTTTGTGGCGTGATTCACCGTCGTCTGCACGATCGGGGGCACCTGCATGGGGCGTTGACTCGTCACGAGATCGTCCCGGATCTTCGCAGCCGCAAGGCCCGCATGGCCGAGCTCGCCGACGCCTTCATTGCGCTGCCAGGAGGGCTCGGTACACTCGAAGAGTTGTTCGAGGCTGCAACCCTGACCCAACTCAATGACCACGTGGGGCGCCCGGCAAAGGCCTGCGCGGCCCTCGACGTGGCGGGCTTTTTCGGGCCGATGCGGGCCCTTCTTGACCGTGCAGTCGACGAAGGCTTCATGAAGGCTCCCCATCGCGACATGATCGTGTTCGAGGCCGATCCTGAGCGCTTGCTGGATCGACTGGCCGCATGGTCCGCCCCGACGGTCAGCAAGTGGATCGGACAGCCTGGCGCTTGAGTCACCCCTTTCCAACCTGCAGGGTGCATGACACCCGGGAGCCCTACCCATGAAGATCCAGATCACCGCCGGTGGCCAACGGTTCGTGGCCGAGACTCACCCTGACGCGCCGCGAACCGTCGCAGCCTTCAGCCGCCTGCTGCCCTACCGACAGAAACTGATTCACGTTCGATGGAGCGGCGAGGGTTGCTGGGTACCGCTCGGAGACTGGGTGCTGGAGGATGACAAGGGGGTGGTGAGTTTCGAGAACGCGACCAGCCCTTCCGCGCCGGGCGATATTCTTTTCTATCCGGGCGGCTACAGCGAGACCGAGATCATCATGGCCTATGGTGCCTGTTGCTTTGCGAGCAAGCTCGGTCAGTTGGCCGGCAATCATTTCCTCACGATCGTCGAGGGTCGAGACCAGCTGCGCCCGCTTGGCGTGAAGACCCTCTGGGAAGGCGCGCAGGACATCGTTTTCGAGGCCCTGCGCTGACCTGTATGGTCGGCGACAGACCCGCGTATCAGGGGCTTAGCCCCCAGGTGGCGGGCAGCAGGGACCGGTAACGGGGGCGACGCCAGCGGTCATCGACCAGGACGACACATCCCCGGTCGTCGGCATCGCGGATCACGCGCCCGGCGGCCTGGATGACTTTACGCACGCCGGGGTACAGGTAGGTGTAGTCGAAGCCACGACCGAACAGTCGCTCCAGGCGCTCGGCGATCGCCTCAGTGAGTGGTGTCGCCTGAGGCATTCCCATTGTGACGACGAAGGCGCCGATCAGTCGCTTCCCGGGCAGATCCATCCCTTCGGCGAACACTCCACCCAGCACAGCGAGGGCAACTGAGGGCCTTGACGGCTCGAAGCCGGCGATGAACGCCTCGCGTTCGCGTTCGGTCATCTGCCGCGCCTGGCGTCGTAGGGGCAGGTCGGGATGATGGTTGCTCAGTGCATCGGCCACCCGTTCGAGATAATCGAAACTGCTGAAGAACGCGATGTAGCAACCCGGATCGGCGCGGTATTGGCGGGCGATCAGGGCAGCAATTGGTCCGGCACTGTTTTCGCGGTGCTCCAGGCGGGTCGAGAGCGGTACGACTCGGACCTGAAGATGAGAAGGGTCGAAGGGCGATTCGAGCAGCATCGTCCGGCATTCGCGTTCCCACCCAAGCATTGACTGATCGAAGTCCTCGGGGTTAAGGGTTGCCGAAAACATCACCACGGCGCGTGCCTGGGCGATTCGTTCGCGTACGAACGGTGCCGGTACCACGTTGTGCAGCTTGAGAGTCAATTCATCACCATCGCGCTCGCGTCCCTCGGGATCGACCGCCAGCTCACAGAGACTGTGTTCGCCGAAGCTTTCGGCAACGGTCGCGAATTCGAGGCAGCGAAAGTAGAGACTCAACGCTGCGGGCCCCAGGGTTGGCGTACCTTCCTCGAGACGCCGGGTGAGTGCGCGATTGAAGCGGCCGAGCGACCGTAGCCAGCGGCCGGGCAGTCGTTCGAGATGCGCCCAGGAACGATCGGCAGCAAGACCTGACTCGGTGCGCAACAGGTCCCATTGATCGATGACAGGGTCGACCAGTGCGGCCGGCAGCGCGCCTGGGTCGTTGCCTCGAACGGCGACAAAGGAGGCGACCGAGAGCGATGGGCTGTACATGGCGCGCGTTCGGTCGACCAGATGGTGAGCCTCGTCGATCAGCAGGCTGACCGACCATTGATGCTCGCGCGTCAAAGCGCTCAGCAAAGCGTGGCGATCGAACCAGTGGTTGTAGTCGGCCACGATCAGGTCGGACCATGCCGCCATTTCGGTACCCAAAAAATACGGACAGATCTGATGCTCGAGGGCGATCTCGCGCAGCCGCGCCTGGTCGAGCAGCGGTTCAGCGCACGCCTGCTGCCTTGCAAGCGCTAGCCGATCGAAAAAACCCCGAGCAAGCGGGCAGGAGTCGCCGTGGCACTCTCGATCCGGGTACTCGCAGGCCCGTTCGCGTGCCACCAATTCGAGCATCCGTAGAGGGGCTGGTCGGTGGGGCATTTGTCCAGCCAGCAAGCGCAGCGCGGCGACGGCGGTCTGGCGGCCGGTGCCACGGGCGCTCAGAAAGATCAGTCGATCCGTCGAGGTTCCCGGTAGCGCCCTCAAGGCTGGGAAGATCGTGCCGAGGGTCTTGCCGATACCGGTCGGGGCCTGGATCCGTAGCATCTGTGCCTGCCGGCAGGTCTGCCAGACGGCGACCGCGAGTTCGCGCTGACCGGTGCGAAACTCGCCAAATGGCCATGCCAGCACGCTCAGCGTTGCACGCCTTCGTTCGCGATGCGCGAGTTCCTGATGGGCCCAATGAGTGAAGGCCTCGCAGCGGCAGCGCAGCTCGGTGAGCAGTTCCGAGGCCTCGCAATCCTCGCTATCGCGGTATTCGTTGTCGCTCAGCAGATCGAAATGGACCAGCGTCAGGCGGATCCGGGCATAGCCGCGGGCTGCGCACAGCATCGCGCCGTAGCAGCGCAGCTGTGCGCGCTGCAGGGCACGCGACGCGTACGTGCGTCGGCCCGGTTCGCCGAAACCGCTCTTGACCTCCTCGATTTCGACGGACACTGGATCGAATAGATCGGCCCGTCCGACCAGATGCAAGACCCCGTGGTGGAACTCCAGAGGCAACTCGATCTGATGCTCGGGCGGGCGCCGCTGCGCGACCACGCGGTGTGCCGCAATGCCCTGACGGGCATGGGGCGAGGCATGAACCCGACGGTCCAGATCGCCCTGCCGGGCGGTGAACTCGCACAGTGCGCGTACCGAGACGCGCAGGCTCGGGGTCGACGGGTCGGCAGGGGGCGACAGAGTCGATGCAGAGTCTCCCGCGAGCGGTTTGGCATCGGCGGTCGGAGGCGGTAGGCTTGGCGGCATCAGCGAGGGTGAGGTCAAACGATTCGACGGGAGTGCTTCCGAATGATGCAGGAATCCGCTGCAGGTCGTGTCCGCCACGAGGCCGCTGGGCGTATTTCTCGCAGGGCTGCGCTCGTGAGCGGGGTCTGGCTGGGTCTCTCGGCGTCCTTGGAGGCTGCCGTATTCCCGCGCTTGGCCTGGGCGCAGCAAACCCACGGAGGTGGCTCACCGCTCTCGGCCGCAGCTGACGAGGACCGCCCGCCGATGCGCGGTCAACCTGGCAAGGATGTCATGTGGCTGCCAACGCCCGACGAGTTGATGCACCGCCTCTTCGATCTGGCTGCCATTCGCGCCGATGATCTGGTCTATGACCTCGGTGCGGGCGACGGTCGTGTCGCCATCGCCGCAGCTCGCCGCCATGGCGCGAGGGCGGTTGGGATCGAATACGATGAGCGGCTCGCCCGTCACGCCCAGCGCAATGCCGAGCGTGCCGGCCTCGCTGATCGGGTGCGCATCTTTCAGGGCGACATCTTCAAGGAAGATTTTTCGGCAGCCACCGTGCTGACCTTGTACCTGCTTGAGGACCTCAACCAGCAGCTTCGGCCCACCATTCTGGCCCTGCGCCCGGGTACCCGAGTCGTCTCGAATACGTTCTCGATGGGGGATTGGGAGCCCGACCAGGTGGTGACGGTGGGGCAGCACACGGGTTACTTCTGGCGGGTGCCGGCATCGGTGCAGGGGCGTTGGACGATCGAGTGGCCAGGCCATGGTCCGCCTGCTCAGATTGATCTGACACAGCGTTATCAGCGCCTTGCTGGCACCCTGACTCGAGCGGGCGGGTCACAGCCCCTGCTCGGCCCGGAGCTCGATGGCCCATGGCTGACCTTTCGCTTCATTGAAGAATCGGGCCTTATGCAGGCCGTCAGGGTACGGGTCGATGGCGAGCGACTGGAGGGTCGGATCGTCCCACCCTACGGGATGGTCGATGGCGTACCTGCGGTTTATTCGGTGACGGGACGGCGCCTTGCGAGGGATTGAGTGATGGTCGTGGGGCGATCGGGCTACACTAAGGGCTCGGTTTTCTGGTTTGCCCACCGCCCGGATTTGCGCTGATGTCTGACGAACAGGAATGGTTCTTCCCCGAGAATTTGCGGCCCGATCGCGCGTCGTTGGGCTTTGACCTCGACCCCGTGCTCGACGCTGTCCTGCAGATTCGCACACAGGTTCCAGGCGATGGCTTCACCGCGTC
>CAZAVT010000291.1:0-2840 GCA_964488395.1 uncultured Burkholderiaceae bacterium
AGGCGTCCAGTTTCGAGCGCTTCGTGTTCGACCTGCTCGATCGCGACGCAGAGAGGGTGGCCGCGCTGTGGCAGCAACTCGACCGCACAGGCGAGTTTGATCTCGGTGGCACCAGTGAGTTCACGGCGATCTCAGCTCGATTCGGTTTTGGATCGGGCAGCAGCAGCCACGCCAGGCGCCTGGAGACCATCCGAGATATCGAGCAGCGCACCGGCCGGATCGTGGATACCCACACGGCGGACGGTCTGTTCGTGGCCCGTGGCTGGCTCGAAAAGGGTGTGCCGATGATCTGCCTCGAGACCGCGCTACCGGCCAAGTTCGGGGACACGATCCGTGAGGCGCTTGGCCGAGAGGCGCCGCGACCGCCCGCCTATCAGGCGATCGAATCCTTGGCCCAGCGCTATTGCTGGATGCCCCGGGATGTTGCGATGCTCAAGCGCTACATCGCCGAGCGCTGCCCGAGCGTGCGCTGAGCCGCTGGGCGGTTGCAGCTGAGCGCCGATTCACGCTGACCGAGGAGTCTGCCCTTGAAGGCGCCGCTGTTGTCCTTTGATGATGCCCTGAGCCGTCTTCTCGCTGTTGCGCAACCGGTGGCGGGCGAGGAGCAGGTTGCGACTCTGCGATCGCCGGGCCGGATCATTGCCCGCGAATTGCGCTCGGCTATCGACGTGCCGCCCATGGACAACAGCCAGATGGACGGCTATGCCTTGCGTACCGCTGATCTGACGGGACATTCCAGTCGGTCCTTCATCGTGAGCCAGAGGATCCCTGCTGGTCGCCCCGCGGCGCCGCTTGAACCTGGAACGGTCGCGCGGATCTTTACTGGCGCGCCGATTCCCTCGGGCGCTGATGCCGTGGTCATGCAGGAATCGGTCCGGGTCGAGGGCGAGCGGGTTGTGATCGGCGAGGCGCCAACGGTGGGCCAGTGGATCCGTCCGGCCGGGTTCGATATTGCCCGTGGCTCGGTCGTGCTCCCCGCTGGCGAGCGGATCTCGGCGCCCGCGGCGGCCTTGGCCGCTTCAGTAGGGCTCGCGACTCTGCCCGTCAGGCGACGGGTACGGGTCGCTTGCTTCTTCACCGGTGACGAGTTGATGATGCCCGGCGAGACCCTGAGGCCCGGAGCGATCTATAACAGCAACCGATTCTTGCTCAATGGCCTGCTCGTACAGGCGGGCTGCGAGGTTCGAGACCTCGGGATCGTGGCCGATCGGCTTGCCGACACCCGGGCGGCGCTGCGCGATGCAGCCGCCGACAGTGACCTGATCCTCACCTCGGGCGGGGTATCGGTCGGCGAGGAGGACCATGTCAAGCCAGCGGTCGAGGCTGAGGGGCGTCTGTCGCTTTGGCAGATCGCGATGAAGCCCGGCAAGCCGCTGGCATTCGGGGAGGTTCGACGTCCGAACCTGAGTCACGCTTGGTTCATCGGGCTACCGGGCAATCCGGTTTCGGCCTTCGTGACCTTTGTCATGCTGGTGCGCCCCTTTCTCGCGAGCCTGCAGGGCAGCGCGCGGATCTTGCCGAAGGCACTCACGCTACGGGCTGATTTCGACTGGCCTAAGCCCGACCGCCGGCGCGAATTCCTGCGCGCCGAGCTCAATGACGCCGGTGGCCTGAGCCTCTTCCCGAATCAAAATTCAGCCGTCCTCACCTCGACCGTGCGCGCCGATGGCCTGGTCGACAATCCGGAGGGACATCCGATCCGACGAGGTGATGCAGTCCGCTTCCTGCCGTTTTCGGAGTTGTTGTTATGAGGGTTCGAGTCCGTTACTTCGCCTCTCTGCGAGAAGCGGTGGCGGTTGATGCGGAGGAACTGTTGCTGCCCGAATCGGTCAAGACCGTCGCGGAACTGCGCGACTGGCTTGCCCGGCGCGGAGGGGCCTGGGCCGAGCAGATGGCGCCGGGTCGGCCCCTGCGTGCCGCCGTTGAACAGCGGATGGCGGCAGCTGGCGCGCCACTTGTTGCGGACGGCGAAGTGGCGTTCTTCCCGCCCGTGACCGGGGGGTGATCGATGAGTGACTCGGTCCGCGTGCAGCCCGAGGACTTCGACCCAGGTGTCGAGCTCGCTCGCCTTCGGCAGGCCAATCCCGGGGTCGGAGCGATCGCGTCCTTCATTGGCACGGTGCGCGACCACAATGACGGATCGGGCGTGGCGGAATTGTTCCTCGAGCATTATCCGGGGATGACCGAGCAGGCCCTCGCCGATATCACCCGTGCCGCTCGTGCGCGATGGCGTTTGATCGACACCTTGATCATCCACCGGGTTGGCGCGCTTCAACCAACCGATCAGATCGTGATGGTGGCGGTCAGCTCGGCGCATCGGGGAGACGCTTTTCAGGCCTGCGAGTTCATCATGGACTATCTCAAGACGCAGGCACCTTTCTGGAAAAAGGAGCGCACGCCGCAGGGCGAGCGGTGGGTCGAGGCCCGCGACTCGGATGATCGCGCAGCGGCACGCTGGCAGCAGGCACGATCGTGATGTCGCGAGCGATCGGCAAGCCGACAGGACATCGTTCATGAAGGCCGGCGAGCCTGGTAGCCTGCTGGCGCCGTCGCTCGCTGTCATCGCCCTGGGGGCGGTGCTTGGGGCTTGGCTGCGCTGGGGGCTCGCGCTCTGGTTCAACGGCCGTTGGCCGCAGATCCCGCTGGGCACCTTGGTCGCGAACCTGCTGGGTGGATTGGTTGCAGGTCTTGCTCTGGCATGGATCTCCCGCCACCCAGAGCTCTCACCCCACTGGCGGCTTTTCCTGATCACCGGCTTTTTGGGCGCGCTGACCACCTTCTCGACCTTCTCGCTGGAATCGCTGCAGATGATTCAGCGCGGCGAGTTCGGCTGGGCGCTG
>CAZAVT010000291.1:2897-4698 GCA_964488395.1 uncultured Burkholderiaceae bacterium
CTCGACAGCTCTGGGCTGGAAGCTCGCCAGCTGATTCATGACGCCGACCGGTCGTCGGCGAGCCGCAGATTCGCTATCGCTGGCCGTGGCGGGCTTCCTGAAAGATCGCTGGTTTGCCGCGAGGGGTCGAACGCCAGAACTGGCGCGCTGCGTCGACGGTCCCACCCAAGACCTCGGCGGCTCGCCAAACCCAGCGAGGGTCGTAAAGCGCGCTCCGGGCGATGCCGATGAGGTCGGCCTTGCCTTCGGCCAGGATCGCTTCGGCCTGCTGCGGCTCGGTGATCAGTCCAACGGCCATCACCGGGATCGAGAGTCCCGAGCGAACAGCCTCGGCAAACGGGACCTGATAGCCCGGTCCGAGACGGACTTGTTGGCGTGGTGACACCCCGCCGCTCGAGACATCCATCCAGTCCACCCCAAGCTGGGCGCAGCGCTGCGAGAACTCGACCGCCTGGGCGACATCCCAACCGCTGCCCTCAACCCAGTCCGTCGCCGAAATCCTTACGCCCAGCGGCTTGTGAGCGGGCCAGGCGGCGCGCACCGCAGCGACCACTTCGAGCGGGAATCGCATTCGGTTGGCGAGCGATCCGCCATAGTCGTCTTCGCGCTGATTGGCAATCGGCGAAAGAAATTGGTGCAGCAGGTACCCGTGGGCCGCGTGCAGCTCCAACGCGTCAAAACCGATACGGTTGGCGCGTAGCGACGCGTCGACGAAGGCCTTTACCAGGGCCGGCAGTTCGTCACGATCGAGCGCGCGAGGCGGCGGTTCGTCGTCGGAGATGGGAATCGCGCTGGGCGCGATCCGCTCCCAGCCACCAGCCCCGATCTCAAGCAGTCGTCCACCCTCCCAGGGTCGGGACGAGGAGGCCTTACGGCCGGCGTGACCCAGTTGCAGGGCGATCGGGGTGGCCGAGACGCTACGGATCTCGCGCAGCGTGTGCGCCAAGCTGTCTTCGGTCGGATCGTCATAGAGACCGACGCAGCCATGTGAAATCCGGCCGCGGGCCTCGACACCGGTCGCTTCGACGATCAGCAGACCGGGATTGCCCAGCGCTAGTCCGCCCAGGTGGATCGAGTGCCAGGGCTGGGTCCGGCCGTCGACGGCCGAATATTGGCACATCGGTGCGATGACCACGCGGTTGCTTAAGGTCAGCGACCGCAAGGAAAGACTCTCGAAAAGACGCGCACTCATGGCTCTGATCTCCTGGTGACCATCCCTTGAAATATACCCTGCCAACCCAATTGTCATGGTCGTAGCAGCCAACCGTGCTGAAAAGGGCCGTGTCGCGCCCGCGTCCTGAGGAATACCGCCATGCGTTTCGATAAGCTCACCACCCAGTTGCAGCAGGCTCTCGGCGAAGCACAGAGCCTTGCCCTGTCTCGCGACCATCAGTACATCGAACCCCTCCATCTGCTGGGCGCCGTGGCGGGGCAGCAGGACGGCTCGGGTCGAGCGCTCCTCGAGCGGGCCGGTGTGCGTGTCGCCGGGCTGCTACCTCTGGTCGATGCGGGCCTGAAGCGCTTGCCCCAGGTTACGGGTCAGGGCGGAGAGGTCCAGGTGGGTCGCGAATTGGTTGCGCTTCTCAATTTGGCTGAGAAGGAAGCCATGCGGCGCGGTGATCAGTACGTGGCGAGCGAGATGTTTCTACTCGTCCTCGCCGACGATAAGGGCGAGGCCGGCCGAATGGCCCGCGAGGCGGGCCTCAGCCGAAAAGCGCTCGAGGCGGCGATCGAGGCCGTGCGTCGAGGCGCGAGCGTCTCGAGCCCGGAGGCCGAGGGGCAGAGGGAGGCGCTCAAGAAA
>CAZAVT010000292.1:0-4145 GCA_964488395.1 uncultured Burkholderiaceae bacterium
ATATCGCCGGGGTAGGGCGCTTGTTGCTCCAAGGCAATCGTATTTCGGTAAGCCGAGAACGCTTGTTGATGGTGCATCAGGCCCAGCGCCTGAGCTTGTTCCTCGAGTCGCTCCAGGAGGAACAGGGCTCGCTCGCCGCCCGAGGCCTCAACGGTAGCGCGGAGCGCCTCGGTCCACTCGCCGGTCTCCTGCGGATCGATATCGTCCGCTCCATGAAGGGTCTGCTGGATCAGGTCGTGCGAGGCGCTGGCGTTCATGGCGGACTCCCGTGGCATGCCAGAACTCTAATCGTCGCGTTGACGCAGAATTTGCCGGGTTGCTCTCTAAGACCCCCAAATCTCAGCATATAATGCCGTAGAAAATTGATTAAATAGGCGTTTATGCTTTGACGGATCAATCATGAAAGCGGATCAGCTCGACGCGATCGATCGTCGTCTTCTCGAGGCGCTGCAGCGCAACGCCAAACTCACCAATGTCGAGTTGGCCGCCCGTGTGCATTTGTCGCCCTCGCCCTGCTTGGCGCGGGTACGTGCTCTGGAGCAGGCTGGCGTGATCCAGCGGTATGTGACCCTCCTTGATCCGCTGCGGGTGGGCAAAGCGGTCAGTGTTTTCATCCAGGTCAGGCTCGAGCAACAGGTCGAAAAGACCCTGAAGCATTTCGAGGCGGCCGTCGCCGGTTGGCCCGAGGTCATGGAGTGTTATTTGATGACCGGGGATGCGGACTACCTTTTGCGGGTCGTCGTTGCAGATATTGCGTCACTCGAGCGGTTCATTCTGGACCGCCTGACGACGATTCGCGGCGTGGCCAATATCCGCTCGAGTTTTGCGCTGAAGCAGGTCAAGTACGAGACGGCGCTGCCCCTTTGAGCGCATTTGTACCCGGAAATCGGGCGCGCGGTTGCCTAGAACCCACAATCGACGGTCGGTCGGCCCCGTTGACTGACCCAATCGAAACAATTTCTACCGGTTTCGATTATCGTGGCTGGTTCTGCTGTAGGGCGTGGCTTTCGTCCCTTACCGCACTGTCGAATGAGGAGCCTTTCATGCCCAGCCTTTTGCCGCACGTCGATCCCCAGGGTCTGCTCGAGTATTCGGTGGTCTACACCGACCGCGCACTCAACCACATGTCCCGGCGCTTCCAGGGCGTCATGAGGGACATCTCGGAGGTATTGAAAGAAGCGTATGGCGCCCGGTCGGCGGTCGTACTGCCTGGTAGCGGTAGTTACGGGATGGAAGCCGTGGCCCGTCAATTTGCCGGGGACCAAAGCGTCCTGGTGATTCGCAACGGCTGGTTCAGTTACCGGTGGTCACAGATCTTCGATGCGGACCGTATTGCCCGATCAGTCACCGTCTTGAAGGCGAGTCGCGCGCAGCCCGGCTCAACAGAGCCCTTTGCGCCGCCAGCGATTGCAGAGGTGGCTGCAGCGATCCGCCGAGATCGGCCGGCGATCGTCTTCGCGCCCCACGTCGAGACCTCAGCTGGAATGATGCTTCCCGATGATTACCTAAGTGCCGTGGCGACTGCGGTGCATGAGGTCGGAGGATTGTTCGTGCTGGATTGCATCGCCTCCGGCGCCATCTGGGTGGACATGCGAAAGACCGGCGTTGATGTCCTCGTGAGTGCGCCTCAGAAAGGTTGGAGTGGTTCGCCTTGCTGCGCCTTCGTGATGCTTTCCGATCTCGCTCGTGAGCGGATCGACTCGACGACGAGTTCGAGTTTTGCGATTGACCTGAAGAAGTGGTTGCAGGTCATGGAGGTTTACGAGGGCGGTGGACACGTCTACCACACGACTATGCCGACCGATGCGTTGACGATCACGCGCGACGCGATGATCGAAACCCGCGCGAGAGGCTTTGAGACCCTCAAGGCGGCCCAGTTCGAGTTGGGCCATGCCGCTCGGGCGATGCTTGCGAGGCATGGGTATCCGAGCGTCGCAGCCGGAGGATTTCAGGCGCCTGGGGTTGTGGTGAGTTATACCGACGACGCCGCGATGCAGAGCGGCAAGGCCTTCCTCGATCGGGGCATCCAGTCCGCGTCGGGAGTGCCGCTGATGTGCGACGAGGGCCAGGATTTTCGGACGTTCCGGATCGGTCTTTTCGGGCTCGAAAAGCTCGGCCGGACCGCTGCCTCGCTCGCGCCTCTCGAACGTGTCTTGAATGAGATGGCCGAGGCTCGTCGCGCGGCCGAGCCGATGAGGCGCAGCGCCTGAGTCGAGGCCCGGGGTCGGTCACCGGGGAGCGGAGGGCACGCGCGCAGGAACCTGAGTCTCGACATGCTCGCAAATTCGCTGCGCCAGCGTCTCGGGCATGACGAAGACCGCCGCAGCGCCCTCCTGACGCATCAGGGCCGCATCGTCGTCATGATCCGCACAGAGCGTGATCTGCACTCCCGGATTCAGATGTCGAGCGGTTGCGACAATCGCTGAAACGAGCGCGGGATCGCGCAGACTCACCACCAGCATGGCTGCTTCGGCAAGGTGGGCCTGAATCAGGACTTCAGCTGTGGCTGCGTCGCCGCAAACGGCCTGTAACCCTCGGGCTCGTAGGCGTTCGACCCGTTCCCTGTTCTGGTCGATCACAACCGTCGGAATGGATCGAGCGATCAGTCGGTCGGCGACCTGCTGCCCGACTTGGCCATGACCCACCAGCACGATTTGTCCATGAAGCAAGGATGAGTCGGTCTCTCGCGGGACCGCCGCCAGTGGATCCTCACGCATCTCGAGGCGCCTTGCGAGGCTAGAACGCGCGAGCAAACGGACCCGGAGCGGATCGACGGCGGCGAAGAGGATCGGATTGATCGCGATCGAAATCAGTGCGCTGGCAAGAACGATGCTCTGTCCCTCCACGGGCAGTAGGGACAGGGAAACGCCCAGTGTGGCCAGAATGAACGAGAACTCTCCAATCTGGGCAAGAGCCGCCCCGACAGCGAGCGCTGTTGCGAGGCGGTGGCGAAACAGCAGCACGATGATGATGGCGGCGCAGGTCTTTCCAATCACGATGATCAGGACGGCGAGCAGGAGTTTGATCGGTGATGAAATGATGACCGAGGGATCGAACAGCATGCCCACCGATACGAAAAAGAGCACTGCAAAGGCATCGCGAAGCGGCAGGGACTCTTCCGCCGCGCGATGGCTGAACTCGGACTCGCGAAGCAGCATCCCCGCAAAAAAGGCACCCAACGCAAAGGAGACGTCAAAGAGCTTGGCGGCGCCAAAGGCCACACCCAACGCGACCGCGATGATGCTCAGACGGAACAGCTCCTGCGAACCCGTTCGAGCGACCCACAGAAGCGCCTTGGGGAGCAGGCGTCGCCCGACGACCAGCATCAGCACAATGAAGGCTGCCACCTTGGCCAGGGTCCAACCAATCGCCACCAGCGGGCTCGCGCCATCGGCCCCATCGGAGGGCGACGAATCGACGGTGCCTGTGAGTCCGGCGAGGGCCGGGAGGAGGACCAGCGCGAGGACCATCACCAGATCTTCGACGATCAACCAGCCCACGGCGATCTGTCCCTTGGTCGAAGTGAGCTCTCCACGTGCCTCGAGGGCCCGCAGGAGGACGACCGTGCTCGCCACCGACAGGCACAAGCCAAACACCAAGGCTTGCGCGAACGACCAGTCCCAAAGGAGCGCCACACCCGAGCCGAGCAGTACCGCGACGGCAATCTGAACAATCGCTCCAGGCACGGCGATCCTGCGCACCGCCATCAGATCGGCCAGTGAAAAGTGCAGGCCGACGCCGAACATCAGCAGCATCACACCGATCTCGGCTAATTGACCGGCAAGGCCCACATCGCCCACAAAGCCGGGCGTGTGCGGACCAATCAGCACGCCGGCGAGCAAATAGCCGATGAGCGGCGGCATCCGCAGGTGCACGGCAATCAGGCCGAGCACCATGGCGAGGCCGAAGGCCACGGCAATCGTCGAGATCAGATTGATTTCGTGCGGCATGGTTGAGCCTCGCCGGAGAGGGGCGCGCAAGGGTGGCGATTCATACCAAGAACGGACTCGATGATAACCTGTGCGTCGGCAGGCGGTTCTGCCCGTTCTGTTTTGTCTTTGCGTTGTCTCGCTGTGGATCCATACCCTATCAACGGCTGAAACCTTGAGTCGAGTGATCAACGCCCGCCGGCATCGAGCCCCGCC
>CAZAVT010000292.1:4155-4677 GCA_964488395.1 uncultured Burkholderiaceae bacterium
GCCAAGGATTGCCCCCCCTTGGTATCGGACGGTCTGGTTCGAACTGCTCCAATTCGGCGTTCTCGTGGCGGTCTTGTCGGCCATCATCCTTGCGGGTGCCACCGACATGGGCTACCAGTGGAAGTGGGAGCAGGTGCCGCGGTTCCTGGTCCGGGTCATCGACGGCGAATGGCTCCCCGGTCCCCTACTGAGGGGGCTCTTGGTCACGCTCGACCTGTGTTGGCAGGCGGGACTGCTTGCGCTGGGGCTGGGCGCACTGACGGCGCTGCTTCGTCGTTCGGGTTCGAGGGTCGGTGAAACCGTCGCGCTCGTCTATGTCGAGCTGATCCGCAACACCCCTCTGCTGGTTCAGGTCCTCGTGTTTTACTTCATTGTCGCTTCCGTGCTTGACCTTTCGAGAACCGCCGCCGGGATATGGACGCTGGCGCTTTACGAGGGAGCGTTCGTGGCGGAAATCATTCGCGGCGGTCTCCAGGCTGTGCCGAAAGGCCAGCGCGAAGCCGGTCAGCAGCGCCGGCAGGA
>CAZAVT010000293.1:0-4669 GCA_964488395.1 uncultured Burkholderiaceae bacterium
ATTGAAGCCGAAACGTCGACACCACACGCCAAATCGTCGGCGCGAATCTCTGACACGCGCCCCTGAGCCCAGCACAGTCGGGCCGACGCGATCGAGCCGAGCTCTCCGGGAGCGGGCGAGATCCAACGGGCATAAAGATCGCCAGAATCCATCAGGACAACGTGAACTGTCGCTGCACGAGGGGCGGCAGGAAACGCCGATCGAAGATCTCCTCCGCCGCGGGCTCGCGCTTGAGTTCAAACGCCTTGGCAAGTTGACCGATCGAACGCTTCAGCCGCTCGTCGGACAGACCGCCCACGCCGAGCTGCGCGGCCTCCGAGGTCAGAATAACCTGCCGCAGGGCGTAAATCAGCCGACGCTTTTCGATGTCGCGGTTGATCAACGGCTCGCGCTTGACGATCGCGTCGATCGCCGCGTCAGGATTTGCAATGGCGTCGGCCATTCCACGGTTAATCGCCCTGACTAAACCAGCAACCGCATCAGGGCGCTCCTTGATCAAGGTGGGCGCGACCATGACGCCATTGCTGTACAAATCGATGCCATGGTCCGCGTAATGAATCCAACGGAAGTCCTTATCGGGGTCGAGCTTCTGCGCGACGAAGTTCAAATAGCTCGTCACCGAGAACACTGCTGAAGCATCGACCTGCCCTTGCAACAGCATCTGTTCCTGAAGGTTGGGCGCCATATTGAGCCACTTGACCTTCGCGTGATCGATGCCTGCGAGTTCGGCGAGCACCGGAAACATCTTCATTGCCGCGCCGTTGGCAGGCGAGCCCAGCGTGCGGCCCTCCAGATCTTTGGGTGATCGGATCGGACTGGCCGAACGCATCACAAGGGCGAACGGGGTCCTGTTGTAGATCATGTAGACCATCACCGGCGCGCTACCGGGGCGCACCGAGGCATTCTGAATGATCGCGTTGATATCGCCGAAGCCAGCCTGGTAGGTGCCAGCCATGATCTTCGTGACCGTCGCCGCAGACCCATCGCCCTGATCGATCGCGAGATCAATTTTTTCAGCAGCAAAATAGCCACGATCTTGGGCCAGGTAGTACCAGGCATGAACACCCTGCAGCTTCCAATCCAGCACGAATCGAATCGGCGTTACCGACGGGGCCTGGGCCCTGGCCGGCAGGCCCTGAATCAGCGCACTGCCCGCGCCAACTCCAGCAAACGTCAAAAGTCGACGGCGGGTCAGCAAAGGAGCCGGCAAGTCGGATGAAGGGGGCACTGCCGGGCTGCTGATTACAGTCCGATGGGGTTCGCTGGGCACTGACATGGGGATATTCCTGGAGAAGAGGTTTGACCTGATGAATGCTCAGGTTTGAGCTCCCCTGCAGCACGGCCCGTGCCAGCGTGCCGGCCCATCCAGCAAGACGCAAAGATGCCCCGAAACAGCTCGACTCAGTCGACGCGACGCACCGACAGATTGCGCTACCGCACCACAGCAGGGCGCATCCCACGACGGGCGCTCAAGATGCCGCAACAGGTGATCAGTCCCATGCCGACCCAGGCTAGGACGTTCGGCATATGATGAAAGACGATCCATCCGGCCAGAGTCGCGAAGACCAACTGCAAATAGATAAACGGCGACAAAGTGGCCGGCGTGGCGAGCGAATAGGCCACGATCATCAGGTAATGACCGACTGCACTGAAAAGACTGAGCAGCAGCACCAGTCCCCAAGCCGACCAGCCTTCGGGCGCCTGCCACCCGAAGGGCAAGGCAAGACTCACAAACAGCATGGAGAACAAGCCCGAATAAAGGTGCATGCCCGCTGGGTCCATATGCGAGGTCAGATGACGGGTCAACAGTTGGTAGCCGACATTGAGCGCGATGAGCATCAGGGGGAGTAACACAACCCAACCAAAACCAGCCCCTCCTGGCTGGATGACGAGTAGCGCACCGCCCAGCGCGCCCGCGAGCAAGAGCCACGTCGAGAGCGAGACTCGTTCCTTGAGCGCCAAGGCCGAGAACAGCGTCAGGAGCATGGGCGTCAGCATGATGATGGCGGAATACTCGGCCACTGGCATCAGGCTGAGACTCACGAAGGCAATCGCACCCGACACGGCATGCATCAACCCCCGAAGGATCACGAGCCCCAGCCGGCTGATCTGCCAGGTCGAACGGCCGCGAATGGGCATCATCACCCCCGCCGTGATGACGGTCTGAACCAGATAGCGAATCCAGAGGGTCGTGACCAGCGGCAGGAACGCGCTGACGTATTTCACCGTCGTGTCCAGCGCAGCGAAAAAGGCCATCGCCAGCACGAAGGTGATAATGCCTCGGCGTGCCTGATCAGACTGCAAGGGGAGCTTGCTGCAAGGGGAACTCGACGCTCAGACGCTCAAGGGCGAGGACTCGGATGGACGAGCAATGCCGACGAGCTGATCAACGACCGAATAGAAGCCTCGATAGCCGCAGCGTGCCATCACCTGAGCTGCCGCGGTGTCGAACAGGCCATCCCTGAGGTAGGCGGGGTCGATATGCACACCGACCACCTCGCCCCAGACCATGAACCAGTTGGTCGGCTTCCCCTCGAGGCCGCTGAGCTCCCGAATCTCGAGCACCCGGCACTCCAATGCAGCGGCGGCCTGGGCCACGCGAGGCGGACGTACCAGCGTCGACGGCGCGGGATCCAGTCCTGCGAGCCGCATTTCATCGACGCCAGCAGCCACCTCGGCAGCCGTCTCGTTCATCGCCTGCGCAAGCTTCTGACTGACCAGATTGGCGACGAATTCGCCAGTGTCCTGTGCATTGCGCAACGAGTCCTTGCGACCCTTGCTCGAAAAAAGCAGGATGGGCGGCTCTTCGCAAACCGCATTGAAAAAGCTGTAAGGCGCAAGATTGACCCGACCGTCGCGGTCACAGGTGGAAATCCACCCGATGGGTCGTGGTGCCACGATCGCCTTGAGCGGTGAGTGGGGCAAGCGGTGACCCTTGGAGGGCTCATAGAAATGGGTTGAAGCGCTCATTCGAGTTCGATCCGGGCGCCACGGGCCACTCGAACCCATTGCTCGTAGTCCCGTTTCAAGAAGTCCGCGAATTCGGCCGGTGAATAGGCGATCGCCTCAATGCCCGTCGTAGCCAGGCGGGCAGCCATTTTCGGATCGTTAACGGTCTCGACCAGAACCCGGCCGAGTTTGTTCACAATCGCCGAGTCGACGCCAGCAGGCCCGAGCAAACCAGTCCAAGGCATGACGTCGAACCCCGGCAGCCCGACCTCGGCAAGGGTCGGTAGTTCAGGGGCCAGCTTACTGCGGCGGGCCTGTGCCACGCCGATGGGTTTAAGACGCCCTTCCTTGATCAGCGGCGCGGCATTGCCGAGTACGTCAAACAGCATATCGATGCGGCCCGCAAAGAGATCCGCCCTCGCCTCGGAGGAGCCGCCCTTGTAGGGCACGTGAACCATGCTGGCCCCGATCATGGCCGCAAAAAGCTCACCTTCCATGTGGTTTGAGATTCCCACCCCTGCAGAGCCGTAGGTCAGGGCGCCCGGCTTGCTGCGGGCCAAGGCGATCAATTCCTGCAGATTGGTCACCGGAACGTGCTTGCCAACGACGAGGATGTGGGGCACGGCACCGATCAAACCGATCGGCGTGAAATCCCGGATCGGATCGTAGCCAGTACGCTTTCGAACGGCCGGATTGATCGAGTGCGACGAGATCGTGAACAGGAAGGTGTGCCCGTCGGGCTTGGCCATCTGCACAGCGGTCGTCGCGATTAGTCCGCCGCCACCGGTCTTGTTGTCGATGACGATGGGCTGACCGAGCTTGCTCGATAGCTCCTGAGCGAGTGCGCGGGCCATCACGTCCGTCGGGCTACCCGCCGACAGCGGAACAACAAAGGTCACTGGACGGGAGGGCCAACCACGATCGTCGGCCCGAACACCCCACGGGGCTGCCCCGAGGGCTGAAGCGGTCACCAAAAGACGTCTGCGGTTCATATCAGCTCCTGTTGCGGGGTCGTCTTGGTCAGACGATTCGGGTCTCCAAGACACCCACCTGTTTGACGATCGCCTCGACGAGATCACCTGGCTTGAGATAGAACGGCTCCGGATTCGGCTGCCCGATCGCCACGCCGTCGGGCGAACCCGTCGTGATCAAGTCGCCACGGTCAAGCCCCATCCGCGACCAGTGAGCGATCATTCTCGGAAACGTGAAGATCAGATCTCGGCAATCAGCCTTCTGACGGATCTCGCCATTGACCCGCAGCTCGACCTCCAGCACCGATGGGTCGGGAATCTCGTCTGCCGTCGTGATCCATGGACCCAGAGGACCGAGCCCCGGGAAATTCTTGCCCAGCAAAATCGACTGGTTGGCCATCTCCTTCCGTTGCAGTTCACGGGCGGAAAGGTCATTGAGGATGGTATAGCCAAACACGTGGTCCAGCGCACGCTCCTCCGATACGCGCTCGCACGCGCTGCCGATGACCGCGGTTGCCTCGACCTCGTAGTCGAACCACTGGGTCTCCGGCGGGCGCCTTACGTTGCTTCGCGTGGGCACCATGACGCTGGCAAGCTTGATAAACCCCATCGGGATCTCGCTGTGCAGCTTGGCTCCCTGCCGAGTCCAGTACTCCAGCGTTTCGTTGCGGTGCGCTGCGAAATTACGTCCGCCCGCAATGCAGTTACGGACATTCACAGGAATCAACCAGCGAATCGAGCGCTCTGAA
>CAZAVT010000294.1:0-2327 GCA_964488395.1 uncultured Burkholderiaceae bacterium
CCGGCCAGGGGTTGATGATGCGGATCGTTCGAGCGGGCCAGGTTTCCTGGGCCCGAAGCGACGGCGCGGCCAGGAGGCTCGACGAAGCGGCGAGCGCCTTGAGCGTCAATCGGCGGCTGTGTTGCATGGCGGTCTCCAACAGTGAACTGGACCGAGTGTACGGCGATGCAGCGGGGCGGCGCAATCACCGGAGTCCACGGGACGAGCGGATCTGCCTATACTGCCAGCGGCAGGCGCTGTGGCGGGTTGTGCCAATCAGCGCGTTAGCGGAGAAGGGCGCATGGATCTCGAGCTCGTGGGCAAGACCGCCCTGGTGACTGGTGCAAGCACTGGCATCGGGGAAGCGGTTGCACAGAGGCTAGCCGCCGAAGGCATGGCGGTGGTGATCGTCGGTCGCGATGCATCGAGTTTGCGGACCGCGGCGGCAGCCATCGAGCGCGAGTGCGGCAGGCCGATCGTGCCAATCGCGGCTGACCTCGCGCGGCCGGATGAGTCCTTGCGGGTGGTTGAGCTCGCGCACCGCGAGCTCGGGCGTATCGACGCGCTCGTCAATAACGCTGGCAGCATCCGGATGGGTGCGTTCCTAGAGATGCCCGACGAGGCCTGGCTCGAGGATTGGCAGCTCAAGCCCTTGGGCTATGTGCGCCTGATTCGCGCTGTCTTTCCGCTCATGACTGCGCAAGGCGGCGGACGCATCGTCAATATCGCTGGGCTCGCGGCCCGTAACCCGCCTCCGCAGTATGTGTCGGGTGGCGCGGCCAATGCTGCAATCGTTAATTTCACGAAGAGCCTCGCCGATCTGGGTGCACCCCACCGAATCCTGGTGAATGCGGTGTCGCCAGGCGCCGTTCGAACCCGGCGTCTCGAGGCTCAGATCGCAGCGCGGGCGGCCCGCTCGGGCCGTTCGGTGGACGAGGTCTGGGCCGAGCGTGATGCGAGTCATCCGCTCGGGCGCATGGCCCGCCCCGCTGACGTGGCCGATCTGATCGCGTTTCTGGTCTCGGCGCGAGCCTCCTTCATCAGCGGCGTCTGTGTGACCATCGACGGCAGTGCCTCGCGGGGGGTATGGCTTTGAGCGCGGCGCGGGGCTTGCTTCATTGGCAGCGGGGCCCTTGCGCGCTATGATCCGCGCGGTTTGGGTCAGCGCTCGTTTTGATGGTCATGGGGCACGGGGATCATTTCATGCTGGGTGAGCCGACGCAGGATCAGCAGGCCTTCCTTGAGAGCGTCGATCGCTTCATGGCGCGCCATCTGCCGCCCGCCGAAGTTCGGCGTCGCGATCGAGAACACGAACCGCCCTATCATCTGCTGCCCCTCATGGGAGAGGCGGGCTTCCTCGGCGTGCCATTTCCCGAGCGTTTTGGCGGTCTCGCCAGGCCCTTCAGTGATGCGGTCTTCATCCAGGAGCGGCTGGCTCGCCTGGGCTTGATGGCGGCATCGCTGTTTGCGCGTACCGTGTCCTTTGGCGGGATGACGCTCCTGTCCTATGGCACCGAAGCGATGCAGAACCAACTCATGCCGCGTCTGCTTCGTGGCGAACTGCTGTTTGCAATGGCCTTGTCCGAGCCTGGCGCTGGTTCCGATGCAGCTGCGGTCCAGACTCGTGCGAAGCGCGTCGACGGCGGCTGGCGGATCACCGGGCGCAAGACCTGGATCAGCGATGCGGACCGGGCCGACTACATGGTGATGCCTTGCCGCACGGGTGAGCCTGACAGCGGCAAGCACGGCCTCTCGGTCTTCCTCGTGCCGCGTGCAAGCCATGGCCTGTCGATGACGCCCCTGCCCAAGGTCGGCCACCATGGCATGCCGAGTTGGGATGTCGGGATCGATGAGGTCTTTGTGAGTGACGACATGCTGATGGGCGAACTCGGCCAGGGCATGCGACACCTGCAGTCGACGCTGCAGTTCGCGCGTGCCACCCAGGCGGCCTCCGCGCTCGGCCAGGCCCAGGCTGCAGTCGATCTGGCGGTCGCCCATGCGCGCGAACGCCGTCAGTTCGGCCAGGCGATCGGTAGTTTCCAGGCCATCCAGCACACACTCGCTGAGATGCAGACCCGCGTCGACCTCGCGCGGCTGATGCTCTATCGGCTGGCCGCGCTGATTGACGCAGGTCGGCCCTGCCGGCGCGAGTCCGCGCAGGCCAAGATGGCTGCAGCCGAGACCTTCCATTTCGTTGCCGAGCGCGGCATGCAGATCCTGGCAAGCGCTGGCTATTCCCTCGACAGCGATATGCAGCGCTATTGGCGTGATTCACGCCTCTATCTCTTCGGCGAGGGATCGATCGAGATCATGCGGACACTGATTGCGCGCGACATGGGCCTCTGATG
>CAZAVT010000294.1:2337-4662 GCA_964488395.1 uncultured Burkholderiaceae bacterium
CCCTGACCTAACAAACCCGAGGAGACAAGCCCCATGACCCAGGATTCAGACAAGAAATTGGTTCCAAGCCATCCCCGGCGCTCCCTGATCACGAGCGGCCTGCTGCTTGGCGGGGCGACCGTCGCGCCGACCGTCGTGCGCGCACAGGCCAAGACGCTGGTCATTACCCAGTATGGCGGGGTTTACGAGAAGCATTTCAAGGAGGCGGTGATCACGCCTTTCGAACAGGCGACGGGTACCAAGATCATCATCAAGTACGGGTCTCCGCCCGAGTGGCTGACCAGCGCGGTCGTGAACAAGGACCGGCCCGAGATCGACATCTGCACGCTCAACCTGCCCACGGCCATGCGCGCCGTCACGCTGGACGATGTCTTCCTCGACCTTCCGCCCCAAGTGGTGCCCAACGCCGTCGAGCTCGATCCGATCTTCTATGATCTCTACAGTCGGCGTGCCGTTGGCTTCAATCACGGGCCCTGGGGCATGGGCTATCGAACCGACCGGGTCAATCCCGCACCGACCTCCTGGAGCGACCTCTGGAAGCGTGAGTTTGCCGGACGGGTCCTCCTGCCTGACGTGTCCTCGGGCGGCGCCTACGAGATGATCGTGATTGCGGCCATGCTCAACGGCGGAAGTGAGAAAAATCTCGAGCCGGGCTACAAGGCGCTGATGGAGCTCAAGCCTCGGGTGCTGCGCTTTTTCAAGAACAACAACGAGCCGATCCCGATGCTCACGTCGGGCGAGGCAGTGATCTGCGCGTGGTACAGCGCACGAATCTATCCGCTCAAGGACACAGGAGTGCCGGTTGACTTCCTCACGCCCAAGGAGGGCGCTGCGGTGGGCACGATCTCGCTCCATATTGCCAAGAACAGCCGGCAACGCGATCTGGCCGTCGAATTCACCAACTTTGCGATCAGCCGCAAGCCCCAGGAAGATTTCGCCAATGGGATCGAGTACGGCCCGACCAACCGCTTTGCCCGCCTGACCGGACGGGCCGCAGAGCGCGTACCGCCTCATGACAAGCTGATGCGGATCGACTGGCCGGTGCTGGCTCCGCAGCTGCCCAGGATGGCTCAGCGCTGGCAGCGCGACATCGCCGGCTGATGTCCTTGCCTGGTGCTGCGTTTCGCCGATCGACGTCGCGGCTTTGCGCCCGATGAGCTCGCGGTCGGGCACACTGGCGACGTCGCTGCTCGCCCCGGCACTACTGCTGCTGGTGGTGCTGCTGGTGTTGCCGCTCGGTTACCTGATTCACTACAGTTTTCACGAGGCGCCGCTCGGTCAGGTGGCGAGCGGTCCTGCGACGCTTGCCAACTATCGCGAGATCTTCGCTGACGCCTACTACGCCAAGGTGCTCTTCAAGACCATCTGGATGTCGGCTCTGGTCACTGTTGCGGCGTTCTTGATTGGTTATCCGGTGGCCTACTTCATGTGGCGCTGGGTGCGACGCTGGCGCGGACTGATGACGGTGGTGGTGCTTTCGCCGATCCTTGTGAGCATCGTGGTCAGCGCGTTTGGCTGGACCGTTCTCCTGGGAACTCATGGTCTGGTCAACAAGGCCTTGATCGCGATGAGCCTTGTCGCGCAGCCGATCAAGATCATGCACACCGACACGGCGATCCTGATCGGTCTCACCCATGTGGCGCTCCCTTTTGTGATCCTGTCGGTGCTCGCGGCGCTTGAGCGCATCGACCCCCTGCTCAAGGAGGCCGCCCGCACCCTCGGAGCGCCGCGCTGGCAGGTGTTCCGGCATGTGGTGCTTCCGCTCTCGCTGCCTGGCATCATTTCCGGAACGACGCTCGCCTTCTCGCTGTCGATGGCGACTTATGTCGCACCTGCCGTGCTCGGGGGGAGCGGGGCGAACTTCATTTCGACCTTGATCTACCACCAGCTCATCGTGCTCCTTGAATGGCCGCTGGGGGCTGCGGTCGCGGCCATGCTGCTTGTGGTGGCGCTCGGCATCGTGTTTCTTTACGTGCGTTTCTGGAGCGTCTTCGGTGGCCTCGCGGCCCAGGGACGCGTCCAGGCGGGCAGCTGACGGCAGCGATGATGAGGCGCGTGCTTTTTCTTTATGCCTGTGCGGTGGTCGCCTTCATCCTGGCGCCGGTCGTGGTGGTGGTGCTCGCGTCCTTTGGCAGCTCCGAGGTGACCGAGTTCCCCCCGCGTTCGTTCACGCTGCGCTGGTACGGCCATGCCTGGTCGCAGAGCATTTTCGTCGATGCTGCCTGGAATAGCGCGTGGCTCGCGCTCGTGGCGACCGCGATCGCGACGCCTGTGGCGCTGACTGCATCGATCGCGATCGTTCGCTACCGATTCCCCGGTAAGGAC
>CAZAVT010000295.1:0-1306 GCA_964488395.1 uncultured Burkholderiaceae bacterium
GCGCTGCCAGGCTTCTATACCCTCATGTTCGATCCGCTGAGCGATCTGCTCGATGAGCTCGGCCGTCCGTGGGTGCAGTGCTCCGGTCTCGCGGTGGACGAAGAAAGCCATGGGCACGCCCCACTGACGCTGGCGTGACAGCGTCCAATCGGGGCGGTTGGCGATCATGCCGTGCAGACGCGCCTTGCCCCAGCCCGGATAGAAGCGGGTCGCCTCGATGCCCTGCAGGGCGGTTTCTCGAAGCGTCGGCCCACCGTCGATCGGCCGAAGGTCCATGCCGGCAAACCACTGGCTCGAGGCGCGGTAGATGACCGGGGTCTTGTGCCGCCAGCAATGCATCGTGCTGTGCGGCGATTTCCTGGCGGCTAGGAGGGTGCCTGCGGCGTGGAGCCGCTCGATGATTTTCGGACTGGCCTCCCAGATCGACAGCCCGCCAAACTCCGGTAGGCTCGCCGCGTAACGGCCGTCTCCGAGCACCGGCTGCAGGATCTGGGCGTCCGTCATGCCATAGCGTCTGCAGGACAGAAAGTCCTCGATGCCGTAGGCGGGCGCCGAGTGGACGACGCCAGTGCCACTGTCGAGGGTCACGTAATCGCCCAGATAGATCGGTGAGACGCGGCCTGCGAAGGGGTGGGCGAACTCGATCAACTCGAGCGCTCGGCCCTGGCAGCGCGCGATCACTTCCCCCGTCAGTCCCCACGCCGCGAGGCAGGCGCCCACGCGTTCGGCGGCGACGAGCAGCAGGGTCGACGCGCCACGCCAGTCGGTCCGCACCAGCGCGTACTCATAGTCGGGATGGACGTTGAGTGCCTGGTTGGCGGGCAGGGTCCAGGGCGTGGTCGTCCAGATGACGCAGTAGCCGCGATCAACCGGCAGCCGCTCGAGACCGAAGGCGCGGGCCAGAGCGGCCGCCTGTTCGGCGATGAACGGGAAGCCGACGTCGATCGCCGGATCGTTGCGGTCGGCGTACTCCACTTCAGCCTCCGCGAGCGCCGAACCGCAGTCGAAACACCAGTTCACCGGCTTCAGGCCGCGAAAGAGAAAGCCGCGCTCGAGCATACGGCCCAGCGCCCGCAATTCATCAGCCTCGTTGCCGTGCGCCATGGTCAGGTAGGGCTCGTCCCATTCGCCAAGCACGCCCAGCCGGATGAAATCCTTTTTCTGTCGGGCGATCTGTTCGGTCGCATACGCGCGCGAGCGGGCCTGGACCTCGGCCGCGGGAAGGTTCTTACCGAACTGCTTCTCAATCTGAATTTCGATCGGCATGCCGTGGCAGTCCCAGCCCGGCACGTAGCGCGCGTCGAAA
>CAZAVT010000295.1:1316-4660 GCA_964488395.1 uncultured Burkholderiaceae bacterium
GCCATGTTGCGGCTCTTGACGATGATGTCCTTAAGGATCTTGTTGACTGCGTGTCCGATGTGGATATCGCCGTTGGCGTAGGGCGGGCCGTCGTGCAGCACCCAGACCGGGCGACCCTTGGAGGCCTGCCGGAGTCGCCGGTAAACGCCCCGCTCCTGCCAATCCTGAACCCATTTTGGTTCGCGGCGAGCGAGATCGCCGCGCATCGGGAACGGGGTCTCGGGGAGGTTCAGGGTGTCGCGCCAGCCGGCGCCTGCGCTGGCGCGGTCATTGGGCTTGCCATCGGCCATGGGGATTCTCCGGAATCGGGTCAGTGCGCCTCGGGTTGCGCGAAGAAGGCGCGCGCAGCCTGTGCGTCGCGGTCGATTTGCGCGGTGAGTAACTCAAGGGAGGCGTAGTGCTCCTCGTCACGCAGTTTGTGCAGGAACTCGACGCAGATTCGCTCGCCGTAAACCTGCCTCGAGAAATCGAACAGGTGGACCTCCAGCAGCAATCGTCCCTGCGACTCCACGGCCGGGCGGGTACCAAGGCTCGCCACGCCAGGCAGCGGCGCGCTTGAGAGGCCGTGGACCTTGACCACGAAGATGCCCGCGACGGCTGGCCTTTCAAAGGGGACCTTGAGATTGAGGGTGGGGAATCCGATGGTGCGCCCGAGTTTGCGGCCGTGCAGGACGTGGCCACTCATTTGGTAAGGCCGGCCCAACAGGCGGCTGGCGCGCCGGAAATCGCCCGTTGCGAGCGCCTCGCGGACTGACGAACTCGATATCCGCTCGCCCGCCTCTCCAAAGGTGTCGATCCGTGTCACGGTGATGTTCCGCGAAGGGGCCAATGCCTGCAGCATCTCGAAGTTTCCTGCCCTCCCACGCCCGAAGCGGAAGTCGTCGCCGACAAGGAGCTCGCGGGCATTCAGCCGATCGGCGATGATCTGCTCGAAGAAAGTGCGCGCCTCGAGTTGCGCGGTACGTTCGTCGAAGCGACTCACGCAAACCCGATCGACGCCGCAGGCGGCAAGTGCCGCGAGCTTGTCGCGGGTGGTCTGGATGCGGGCGGGCTCAGTCGGCGCCGTCCCGCGCGACGCGAACCAGGCTCGAGGATGGGGTTCGAAGGTGAGCACGCAAGTGGGAAGCCCGCGCGCGCGGGCACGTGCGGCCAACTGTGCGATCACAGCCTGGTGACCGCGATGGACCCCATCGAAATTGCCGATCGTGAGCGCACAGGGCGTGCGCTCGGCAGGCGGCGGCAGTTGGCGGAAGACCTGCATGCGAAGTCGGTGCGTTGGCGTCGGGGTCGAGGCTGCCATCGAATTCCGTACGCCATGTGCGTGACGGGGACGAGGTAGACCGGGCATAGAAAGCAAAGCCGCTGATTATAGGGTGCGTCGGGCCGACTCGCCGAGCGCGGGTGGTATCATCAATTCGATGAAAAAGATCGTTGCGCTGATCTCTGGTCGCGGCTCCAATCTTCGAGCGATCGTCGAGGCCTGCGATCGGGAGCGTTGGCCGGCGACGATCGCAGCCGTGATCAGCGATCGTGCCGATGCGGCGGGTTGCGAGTGGGCGCGCTCGCGCGGCCTGCAGGTTGAATTGGTGCTGCGGCAGCAATTTGCGGACAAGCTCAGTTTCAATCGGGCGCTGAGCGATTGCATCGCGGCCTGCCAGCCTGATGTCGTCGTACTGGCCGGCTTCATGCGTATCCTCGATCCCCTACTGGTCGAACGGTTTGCGGGCCGCATTCTGAACATCCATCCCTCGCTCTTGCCGGCCTTTCCCGGTTTGGAGACTCATCGACGCGCGCTCGAGGCGGGGGTTCGTTTGCACGGCGCCACCGTTCATTACGTCAACGCCGAGCTCGACGCCGGTCCGATCATCGCGCAGGCGGCCCTCAGCGTCGCCGACGACGACGACGAGGCCGCCCTCGCGGCGCGGGTGTTGGCGATCGAGCACCGCCTTTATCCGATGGCCTTGCGCTGGCACCTCGAGGGGCGGTTGCGCTGCGAAGGGCAGCGGGTGCTGCTCGACCGTGCCGCGGTCGACGAACACCGGTCCTGGCTGCAGTGAGGCCGGCTCGCCCGGGGATGCACAAGGACGCTGACCCGCGGGCTGAGCGCAGAGAGGTCAGGCCGTCGCGTCGGCGCGAGGCCGCAGCAGCGGGGGGGGCCAACCTGGACGGATCGTTGGTGGCCGAGGCGATCGCCGAGGTCTTGCGTCTCGAACTGCCCGCCGATGTGGCCGTGCGCGGCTTCATGCGCCGTCATCCCAGCCTCGGGCGCAGGGACCGGGCCGAGATCGCCGAAACCGTGTTTGACGTGCTGCGCAATCGCCGCCGCTACGCCCATCTGGCTCAGTCCGGGCAGGGTGTTTTTGAGCGGCGACTGGCACTCATCTCACTCGCGGTCCGGCAGGCGTGGCCCAACCCTGGCTCACGCAGTCCGCTGCCCCGGCCCAATCCTGCGGAGCAGATGTGGCTCGATCGGTGGGCGAGCGCCGATCCCCTGCTGGGCGGCGCGCCGAACAGCCGACAGACCGATCCGGTGATGGCGCTCGCACTCGGTGCGAGTCTGCCCGATTGGGCGGCCACAAGGCTGGTCGCGCAGTTCGGGATCGACGAGGCTCGCACGATCGCGATGGCCATGCTCAAACCCGCCCGCCTGCAGTTGCGGGTCAACACCTTGCGGGCCGATACCGAGGCTGCGCTCGCGACGCTCGCCGCGGATGGCATTGTCGGTCGAGCTTTCAAGGGAGTGCCGGGGGCGATCGAGCTTGATGGCCATCCGGCCCTCGAAAAAAGCGTTGGCTTCACCGGGGGGCAGGTCGAGGTTCAGGATGTCGGCAGTCAGCTCCTTGCGATGTTGGTGGGCGCCCGGCGTGGGCAGACCCTCATCGATCTTTGCGCGGGGGCGGGCGGCAAGACCCTCGCGCTGGCTGCGGCCATGCGGTCGCTCGGCCAGATCTTTGCCTGTGACGTGTCGGCCGATCGCCTGCGCCGACTGCGACCCCGCTTGCAGCGAAGTGGCGTGACCAATGTCCAGCCCTTTGCGATCGATAGCCTGGCTGACCGCAAGCTCTCGCGTCTGGCCGGACGGGCCGACGCGGTGCTGGTCGATGCGCCTTGCACCGGCAGTGGCACCTGGCGGCGAAACCCCGACCTCAAATGGCGGATCGGCCCGATCGACCTGGAACGGTTGGTCGGTGAGCAGCGCGCCATCCTGAGTGCCGGGCGCAGGATGCACCACGAGCCCCGCGGGCTTGTCCAGGCCGATTAGGTCGGCATCCTCATGTAGAATGCTCAGCGGAATGTCTTGCGCCTCGGGCAGGGCAGGGATGGCGGGGGGGATTTCCAGGGCG
>CAZAVT010000296.1:0-4657 GCA_964488395.1 uncultured Burkholderiaceae bacterium
AAAAAGCCGCTCCAGGCGGATCTGCTGGGATAATCCGCACGCCTATCCTGCGGACTCAGGCTGCGGCGGCCTCACGGCGAAGATCGTTGCGGCCGATGACACAACGCAGACGAGCGAGATCGCTGATCTCGATCTCGCGATTGTGCACTCGAATCAATCGTTCGGCCTGGAATCGAGACAGGATCCGACTGACCGTCTCAAGCTTGAGTCCGAGCAAACTGCCGATCTCCTCGCGGGTCATCCGGAGGATGAATCGGGTCGCCGAGTACCCGCGGGCCGCCAGACGTTGCGAGAGGTTGAGTAAGAATGCCGCGAGCCGCTCTTCGGCACGCATCGAACCGAGTAGCAGCATCAGGGCCCGTTCGCGCTGAATTTCACTCGCCAGCATCCTGAACAACTCGCGCTGCAAGAGGGGTTCGTGCCGAACCAGCAATTCGAGCGCATCGCGAGCGATTTCGATCACCTCGCCGTCCTCAAGTGCGATTGCATCGCCGTTGTACTGGTCGGCGCCGATGCCGTCGAGGCCCAGCATCTCACCCGCCATATGAAAGCCTGTCACCTGTTCGCGGCCATCCTCGCTCAGGAGCACGCTCTTGAACGAACCCGCGTGTATCCCGTACAGCGCAGTGAACTCGGCGCCATACCGGTATAGATACTCGCCACGCTTGAGTCTGCGACGCTGACCACCCGCGCGACTAAGGAGAATATCAACCGAAGGCGGAAGGGGAATGGGGGATCGGGCCGGAGATGGGCGAGCCGCAATCTCGCTACCGTTCGAGGCAAAGACCGGGGTCGACGATGCGCTAGGGGACTGCGGATAAACACTGCTATCGATCATGCGAGGCTCCTTGAAACGATTTTTCTTGCAACACGGTGACAACCATCAGACTGTATAGAGCAGGGGACGCTCCTTGATTTCAGTCAATAAACAATCGGTAACGGCTTGCATCAGGGTCACGCTC
Organism: uncultured Burkholderiaceae bacterium; assembly: GCA_964488395.1. Taxonomy (GTDB): domain Bacteria; phylum Pseudomonadota; class Gammaproteobacteria; order Burkholderiales; family Burkholderiaceae_E; genus SYIM01. Next base: position 963 of record CAZAVT010000296.1, read on the forward strand.
CCAGTTTCACGCAGAAAAGATTGCAATGGGTCAATCTCATTCGCATAAATGCAACACTGTTGCAACATATTTGAAATCGCTGGCTCATCCATGAGCCACGACAGCAAACCAGCTATGACCGATCAAAGGCTTGCCCCTCGTCAACCAGCAGGACTGTCGGGCCACTAGCATCGAGTCCTCGTACTAGAACCATGAGGACGGACCGCGATGTTCAAGCACATCCTGCTGCCAACGGACGGCTCAGACCTGTCCAATGACGCGTTAAGAAAGGCCGTGACCTTCGCCCGGGAGACTGGGGCAAAGTTGACATTCATCCATGTGATGCCTGAATACATCGCGGCAGCTTTTGCCGAATTTCCAGCGGGTGGTCAGGCCGCATTCGCGGACTTCATGAAGGCGACCGAGGACACCGCGAACGCCATCCTGGGGACGGCCGAAGCCGCGGCGCATGCGGCCAAGGTGACCAGCGACCGCGTTGCGGTCCGGCACCAGCAGCCTTGGCGGGCGATCATCGAGGTCGCCGGGGAGCGCAAGTGCGACCTGATCTTCATGGCATCCCACGGACGGCGGGGTCTGAGCGCAGTCGTACTGGGCAGCGAGACTCACAAGGTCCTCACGCACTCAAAGATTCCCGTACTGGTTTTTCGATGACACCACTGATGGAGCAAACGCCATGAACACCAATGACAGCATTTCGCAATCCCATCGGGCGAAAGAGCGGCTCAGTGACGATCTGAAGCGGCTGGTCGAGGACGCCGAAAGCCTGATCTCGGCGGCACGCCACGATGGCAGCAGCCAGATGGCCGAGCTTCGAGAGCGCCTTGAATCCAGCATCCGAGAAGCGCGCGCGAGCATCTCTGGCGCGCAGCATGCGATGCTCGACCGCGCTCGCCAGAACGTCCAGCGCACCAGCGAGTTCGTTCATGTTCACCCCTGGTCGTCGATGAGCGCAGCCGCTGGAGCAGGCCTTTTGATCGGCCTGCTGCTCGCCCGGCGCTGACCCAGCAGGAAGCGGTTCCTGAGCACTTTTTGGTCTTTGATCGGACGGGTCGTCGCTCTCGGCGCCCGTCTGGGCGCCTTGCACGCCTGCGCGGTGGCCCATGCGCTTCAGGCCCGAGCGGCCCATCGCCTGGCGACCCTACGCTTGCAGCTGCTGGGGGCAGTGCTTGGGCTCTTGGGGTTCGCGTGTGGGCTGAGCGGTTTGATCCTGTTCATCGATCCGTCGCATCGCGCCACAGCGCTCGCCATCGTCGCGCTCTTCTTGAGCGGCTGCTCGGTGGGCATATTGGTCTGGGCCAACGCTCGCCGGCGCGCCCCCGATCCCTTGGCGGCTTCCTTGCGCGACCTGGTCGATGAGCTGGCGCGCCTCGCATCAGCAGCCGCCGAGCAGCCCCGCTCCAGTGATGAGCTCCGGAAGTCGAGGCAACAACAAGCTTGACGGACGATTCCTCTTGGGGGGTGCTTCCCGATCAGCGGCGAATTCGAGCCTCCTGATCCGGCTGATGATCCGAGACCCTCACCAGCGTCGACAGTTCGTGAGCCAATGCATGCAACAAATCGTCGAAAGCCACGATACCGCACAACTCCCCTCGCTGATCGATAACGGGCAGTCGTCTCACACCACGGCTACGCATCCGATGAATGGCATCAAGCAGGCTGTCGTGCTCACTGACCGAGACCAGGGGCGCGCTGATGATGTCAGCGGCCGTGATGGCATCGGGGTCAAGTCCAGTGGCGATCGCCTCAATCACGATGTCACGATCAGTGACCATGCCCACTGGATGCTTCGACACACCGTCGGCAGAAGTGATGACGATGGCCCCGACATGACGCTCGCGCATCAATTCGGCCAAACGGCGAAGCGATGTCATTCCTGAGCACGACACGACGTCTCGATGGCAGACTGTAGCGACGTTCATGGTTGCCTCCTTCATTGAGCTTGATTCGTTCGCCTGGCCCCATGAGGCGAGATGTCCAGGATGGGGGATCACTCAGATAATCGTGGTGCGCCAACTCAAGCTGCACGGGTTCTCGACCGCGATTGGCGCGACTGCTGAGCGGAAGAACACCTCACCGCTGCCTATAATCAACCCGTGGACATCAACTGCCGATCATTGACGCGTGGCTTGACGAGACTGGCGGGGCGCTTGCTGGTGCTCGCCATGGTCCTTACAGGCGGCCTGTCGATCAGCATCGCTGGCGAACGCTTCTTCGCTCGTGTCGATAGCGTCGCTGATGGTGACTCGCTGACCGTTGTCAGCGAGAGTGGCCAGCGGCTGCGCATCCGTCTCTCCGGTATCGACGCGCCCGAATTCAGTCAGGAGCATGGCGAGGTGGCCCGCGAGCAGCTGCGCCAGTTGTTGGGCCGGCAATTACTCAGTGTTGAACCGCTGAAGACAGACCCTTTTGGTCGACTGGTCGCAAGAGTCAGTCTTGAGGGAGAAGACGTCTCACTCTGGATGGTGCAACACGGTCATGCCTGGCACTTCACCCGCTACGAGCAGGATCAGACGGCGACCGAACGGCAGCGGTACCGGATCGCCCAAAGCCGCGCACAGACGCTGCGGCTGGGTCTTTGGCAGGCGAACGACCCGGTCGCGCCGTGGGATTACCGGGCAGCGGCCAGACGCCGCTGACGCAAAGTTTCGTAGAGAACGACGCCTGCCGCAACCGACACGTTGAGGCTCTCGGTCTGGCCGTTCATTGGAATGCCTACGATACGGTCGCAGTGCTCGCGAACCAGGCGTCGCAGGCCCCGACCTTCGGCCCCCAGTACCCAGGCGACCGATCCCGATAGCTCGAGTTCAAAGAGATCGGAGTCAGCCTCGTCGGCCGTGCCGATCACCTGAAATCCATGGTCCTGAAGGGTCTCGATGGTACGAGCGAGGTTGGTGACCATGATGTAAGGCACAGACTCTGCCGCACCACTCGCCGTCTGAGCCGCCGCATCGGTCAGCATGCAAGCGTGATCCTTGGGCGCGATCACCGCCGCGACGCCAGCCCCATCGGCCGTTCGCAGACAAGCGCCGAGGTTGCGCGGGTCGGTGACCCCGTCGAGCAGCAGCAAGGTCATTGGCGAACCATCGGACTGGGCGAGCAACTCGTCGATCGACAGGGCCGGCAGGCTTGCGTCGACCAGTGCCACAACCCCCTGGTGCCGACGACCTGGACAAAGCCGATCCAAGCGCGATCCGTCGGCCTGATGCAGCGTCACCCCTGCCGCTTCGGCGCAACGGCGCAGGTCCCGCATCCGCGGATCGGCTCTCGAGGCATCCACGTAGAGATCGCGGACACTTTCAGGTGCGCGGCGAAGCCGGGCAAGCACCGCATGAAAACCGAAGACCTGCATGATCATCTACGCTTTCGCCGGCTACCGGCGGTCGTCTTGTCACCAGAACCAGTCGACGAGCGCCGACGGCGCGAAACAGCTCGCTCGGCGCGGATCTTGCGCACCGCATCAGACTTTGCCGGAGCGGCCTTCCGGCCGGCACGCCCTCGTGTCGCGGCCGGATTGACAACCGATGAGTCGCTCCGCTCGGCGGCATCAGCATCGAGCCTGCGGGCGGTGGCCATCAGTGATGGGATCATCCGAAACTCGATCCGCCTTGCCTCGAGATCAACCCTGGAGACTTGGACATCGATCGATTCGGTCAGCCGGAAACGACGCCCCGTTCGCTCGCCCCGCAACTCGTGCG
>CAZAVT010000297.1:0-4632 GCA_964488395.1 uncultured Burkholderiaceae bacterium
ATGGCCGATTCGACGTCATCGGCGGCAGCCGATCCAGGACCCAGCAGCCGCAAGGTCTGGCGCAATAGACTCTTCAGATCCTGTCCCGGCAGAGCCCGCCCCGCGGCAAGGATCGACTCGGACCACAATCCGCTCATCAGGATCGCCTGCTGCACCGACTGGGCAGACAGATGATCGACCCGCTGACGCAACGCGGCCATGGCTGCGGCCAATGGGGCGCTCTCCGGCTTTTCGGCGAGAAGCGCATCCAGCACACCGGGTCTGAGCAGGTTGAAGAGGCTGTCGAGACTGGCGGGTCGGCCGAGCAGACTGTTCAACCGCAGCCCGGCCGCGGCGCTCGCAGCCTGCGGCAGCGCGCCCGGCAGTGGAGCTGCCGAGGGCGACTCGGCGTCGCTGCCAACCGGCACCTGCCCGGGCAGTGCTGGCCCGCTCGCAGGCGCCGCGCTCAGGCGCAGCGCGACTCCCCCACCGGCTTGCCGAACGACCTGGAACCAGCGCAGGTCGCCGGCGGCCAGACGCTGCCATCCTGGCGGCAGCATCAGCCAACGTTCGCCGAGCCGCATGGCCAGGCCTTCGGGCTGCATCTCGAGACTCGCCTGAATGAATTGCCCCTCCCGCAGACCCAATTCGCGCGCAATCGGTTCGGCCAGCCGAATGACTGGTTGCTCCGCGATCAAGGCGGCATAACGCTGGAGCGGCCCGATGGCCTCTGGAGCGACCAAGGCCGCGCCGACTCAGGGATAGCGAACCCAGCTGCGACGCTCGATCTCTTCGCGCTGGGCCGCGGTTAACGGCACCGCTACGCCCGACGGAGCTGCTGACGATCCGTCTGTGAGGTGGCGTGACGAAGCATCGAGATCAGGGAAGGCCAGCCGACGCAGATCAACGGCATCGGGGATTCGCAAGACAGCCCCAGCCATCAGGGGTCCCTGAGGGCCCCGCGGCAGGGCTGCGGGATTGAGGCGCGCAAAGGCGTCGCGCAGAAACGCGAGGGAGAGCGGACTCGAGGGCTGCGACTGGGCGATGATCCGATCGAGCGTGTCGCCGCTTCGGACCGTGTAACTCGTACCGGGCTGAACCGAAGGCTGATGGGCTGTTGCGGCAACCGCAGGCCCCCCACCAGCCGGAGATCCGACTGCTTCGCGCGGCGCTGGCTGCGCCTGCGCGCCTAGGGCGTGGAACAACAACGCAAGACCTAGAGCACTGAAGCGGGCCGACGGAACGAAAGGAACACGGGCTACAAGGGGGAGGCGAACCATGACACACCTCTTTCCGACTCGGCCGACCGATCCGGCGGAGCTTTGGGGGATTCTAGCTTGAGCATCGACCGATGAGGGGCCACCGAGACCACCTCGGCAAGGCGCAGCCCCTCCAGTGATCCGCGCTCAAGCACTCGGGCTGGGATGCGAGCCGTGTCGCCGACGACCCATCGGTCGCCCAGGCGAATCCCTGAACCTGCGCCCACCGGGATCGACAGCAGGCCTGGCGCCTCGGGTGAAACCTGGACGCGCAGCGGTGCGCAGGCACCGGTCTCCTGCGCGGCCTGCCACCAGTCACTGGCCATTTCGCGAATGCTCGTGATCACCGCTGGCGGGAGTGGGGCCTGACCCACCGTGGGCACAGCACCAGGCAATTGAATCACATAAGCGCGTTTCAGCAAGGGCCTGTCACCGACCCGCTCGACCAAACTCAATGTCGCGGTCACCGTTCGAGCGCTGGTCGCCTGCCCGGGACGAAGGCTGAAATCGGCCGCTCCGCTGGAGCTGAGGGAGACCTCGATCAGGTGAGGCGTATCGAAGAGGCCGTTGCTGACGACCCGATACTCGTAGCTGTTCCGCGGGAACGCCTCGATGCTGACCAGTCGAAAACCGCCGCTTTCGAGCGCGCGGGCCTCGAGCTCCTCACGAGCCAACTGGCCCACGCGAAGCAGTACGGCATGTCCATGCCCACCATCATGGGCGCGCGCGCTGATCGTCACCCAGGCGTCGCGCCGGATGCCGTCGGGCCGCCGGGGACATTGGTCGGCCAAGGGCGGCGAGGCAGCGGCACTGGCAGGCGCTGACGCTGCGGGACTGCCGGTCGCCGCCGCCGCAACGGGCTTGCCCTCCGCCCCCAGCTCCGTTAGGGCTCGGCGACGAAGATCCGAATACAGGCGCGTGACATGACGATACTGCCCGGACTCGTCGAGCCAGGCACTCGAGCTGACCCGAACGGGCGACTCCATCGCCTCATCGATCAAGGCGTTGCGAACCCGCTCGAGCCGGCTCGCCGAAGTCTCCGGCGCGCCCGCACTGCCTTCACCGGCCGCACCTGCGCCAGCGGACCCCAGGGCGAGAAGGCATCCCAGCGCGAGGCCGCCCCATCGACTCCCGGGGCGGGTCTCGCAAGCACGGGCGGACCTGCGGGGGCGGGGGCGGCGGCAAGCAGTGTCAGTCATGGGTCTGATGCCGCTCAGCGGACCTGCGCGCGCGTCTCTTCGAGATAGAGCGTGCGCAGTTCGCGAACCACATCCCGATCGAGAGAGAGCGTCAACTCGTAGGTATCCTGTCCAACCGGGTTGATGCTGACGACCTCCGCCCCGTGAATGATGCCTTCGACCCGCGACCGGACCCGGTCGCTGCGCAGCACGGCATCGGCGATCGTGGTCGCACCGTCCAAGAACTGCCCGTAGACCTGCTCGGCAAGACCCCGGTAAGCATCAAGCTTCGCCGCGCGAATGGCGAGTAGCCGTTGCTGGGCCGGAAGTGCGTGGGGCTGGATGCTGATCACCGCATAGCCAGTCGCCTGGAACGGGCGGCGCCGTTCGCCATTGACGTAGGGCTGCGGCGCCGGAGCGGGCTGCGCCACCGGAGCCGGGGGTGGCGCGCTCGGTGTCCTGTCCAACAGGGCGCAACCCGACAAAATCGCCGACAGGGCCAGCGTCGCGGCCACAGAAAACTTCCTCATCTGGAACTCCCGGGTTGGTGATCGTGGCGCGTCTGTCCCGCGCCGTGGTGGTGGGATCGACTGCAAGGTCACCGACTTGAGCCCGGGGCATCGACGGACCCACCCATTTCCCGTCTATACTCGGCCCCACCGAGCGTCACCGTCCCCCCGCGGGACCGCTCGCCCACCCGGCCAGCAGGATATCGGCACTTGAAAGGTCTCGATTCGATCATCGGCGCAAGCGCCGCGATTGCCTCGGTTCGTTCCCTGATCCAGGCGGTCGCCCGGTCCGCCTCGACCGTTCTGATTCTCGGTGAGAGCGGCACCGGCAAGGAATTGGTTGCCCGAGCCCTCCACGATCTCTCCGATCGGCGGGACGCCAACTTTGTTCCGGTCAATTGTGCTGCGATCCCCAAGGAACTGATCGAAAGCGAGCTGTTTGGACACCGCAAGGGGGCCTTCACCGGCGCTCTCGCGGATCGGGTGGGACGCTTCGAACTCGCCCATGGCGGCACCCTTTTCCTCGACGAAATCGGCGATCTGGCGCTCGATATGCAGGTCAAGCTGCTGCGGGTGTTGCAGGAGCGAGCGATCGACCCCATTGGGGCCAGCCGGCCGATACCGATCGATGCTCGGATCATCGCCGCGACCCATCGCGACATCGAGAGCGAAATCGCCTCGGGTCATTTCCGGCAGGATTTGTTTTACCGATTGAATGTCCTGCCGATTGAGATGCCGCCGCTGCGCGACCGGCTCGAAGACGTCCCAGCCCTCATCAGCCATTTCGCCCGCCGAATGGCGCCGCCGGGCGTCGCGCCGATCCGAGTCGCGGATGACCTGATGCACGTCCTGCAATGTTACGACTGGCCTGGCAATATCCGGGAACTGGCTAACCTCGTCGACCGGCTGAGCGTGCTCTACCCGGGCGCCCGGCTGTCGCTCTCGGGAGTACCCGAGGTCATGTTGCCGCGCGGCATGCGTCCCTACGCGCGACAGATGGCGATGATGCGCGAGTCAGCGCCGGAAGCAGTGGCCGCTGAGCGGCCCTCGCCAAACCCTGTGACCGATGATGAGGCTGAGGGTGAGTTGCTCTTCAGCGCCGGCGACGCCCAGGGACAAACGGCGCCGCCTGCGCCCTCCTTCGGTCTCTCGATGGCGGCCCAGGAAACGGTCAACGCCACCGATGATCAACTAATCCCGGCGGGCGTGCGATCCGTCGAGGAAATCGTGATGATGGTCGAAGAAGTCGCGGTGCAGGTTGGCGGCGCCGACGCCGCTCTGCTCCCGGACGGCGGGCTGCACCTGAAGGATCACCTGGCGGAGATCGAGAGAACCCTGATCACCCAGGCGCTTGAGCGATCGGGCGGCAACATCTCTCAGACCGCTCGGCTGCTGCGACTGCAACGCACAACCTTGATCGAGAAGATCAACAAGTACGCACTACGAGCCTCTTGATCGGGCTGCGCGCTCGACTGGGCTACTGAGCCGGAGCTGCGCTGGGGGCCGTCCGACTGGGCCCCGAGCCAGCCGACGGGGTCACCGACCCGTCCTGCCTCGGGAACTGCACAAACCGCTCCCGCTCCTCACGCAGAGTCTCTTCGCGCCGACGCTCCGCGGCCACACGCTCGACCACCGTCGCGCGGGACTGGTCATTTCTCAGAAGCAGCTTGAGATCGGTCTGCATCGTCGGCAGAGCGGCGACGCCTT
>CAZAVT010000298.1:0-3656 GCA_964488395.1 uncultured Burkholderiaceae bacterium
GGGATCGTCTATCACGAGATCCGCCGTCTACGCGCGAAGCACCCCAATGTTCCCGTTCATGCCGTTGTTGAGGAGATCTGCGCGTCCGGCGGTTACTACGTTGCCGCAGCGGCCGATCGGATCTACGTCGATCGCGCGAGCCTGGTGGGATCCATCGGCGTCCTGATGGATGGTTTCGGCTTTGTCGACGCCCTGAAAAAACTGGGCGTCGAGCGCCGCCTCATGACCGCTGGCGAGAACAAGGCGTTTCTCGATGGTTTCTCACCCTTGAGTGATCGGCACCGTGAACACGCGCAGTCCTTGCTTGACGACATTCATCGGCAATTCATCGACGCCGTGAAGGCGGGTCGGGGCGATCGCCTGGCCGATCGCCCGGAGCTTTTCAGCGGGTTGATCTGGACCGGTTCGCGCAGCGTCGAGCTTGGGCTTGCGGACGCCTTGGGCAACCTTCATGACGTGGCTCGTGAGGTGATCGGTGCTGAGCGAATCGTCGATTTCTCGCAGCGCGAGGCCCTCGCTGACAAGATTGCACGCCGCCTCGGCAGTGAGGGAGCGCGAGCCCTCGCCGAGACGCTCTCAACCCGGTTGGCGCATCCGGCGCTGCGGTGAGCGCCCGGTCGTCGGCCGCAGCCGTCGTGCGGCGAGCAGGCCGAAGACCGTTGGCACCCGATCGGTTGGCGTGCCCAGCGTCCTCCAGACATGTACCTCGCGGCACTCGATTCGTTCCTGCGGTGTGCTCAGGGCGGCAGCGACCAGCAATCGCGTGTCTGCGGCAAGATGGCGCAGGAACGACTCGAAAAGTCGCTGGTTGCGGTACGGAGTTTCGATGACGAGCTGTGTCTCATCGAGGCTTCGAGAGCGCTGTTCGAGTTCGGTGATGGATCGGGCCAGCTCATCGGGGTCCTGAGGCAGGTAGCCAGCAAAGGCGAAGCGCTGGCCGTTGAGTCCGGAGGCCATCAGTGCGAGCAAGAGGGCGCTGGGGCCGATGAGAGGACGTACCGGGATCCCATGGCGATGGGCCAACTCGACCAGCTTGGCACCGGGATCGGCGACCGCGGGACACCCGGCCTCTGAGAGCAGTCCGACGGAGTGCCCTTCGAGAAGTGGGGCGAGCAGCCTTGGCAGATCGGCCTCAGGCGTGTGCTCGTTCAGCTCGTCCATCAAGACCGACTGCAGGGGCCGGTTGATGCCGCAGGCCTTCAGAACCGCACGCGCACTCCGAGGCCGTTCGGCCACGAACCGTTCCAGGCCCTGGATCACCTCGAGGGTCTGCCGCGGCAGCACCGCCTGCGGATCGGACTGCTCGTCCAGAGGGACTGGGATGAGCCAGAGTGTTCCGGCCGTTAAGGGCAGGCCCGGCGGACGTGCGACGGTCACGATCGGCGGACTTGACCCGCCAGGGGAAATCCAGCGGCTCGCAAAGCGTCGCAGAGTGCGATCAGGGGTAGACCCACCAAGGCCGAGGGATCAACGCAGTCGATCGACTGAAGCAGACTGATCCCAAGCGCTTCGCTTCGAGCCGATCCGGCGCAATCGTAGGGCTGCTCGGTGAGTAGGTAGCTTTCGATCTCGTCGGCGGTCAGCTCGCGAAAGCGCACGCGGGTGTCGACGACTCGACTGAAGCAGAACCCGTCCCGCTCTCGGACCACCGACATCGCCGTGTGGAACACCATCGAGCGGCCAGAGGCCGCAGCCAACTGCACCCGCGCCCGCTCATGAGTCCCAGGCTTGCCGATGATTTCACGGCCGTCAAGCGTCGCGGTCTGGTCAGAGCCGATGACCAGAGCGTCGGGGTGAAGCGAGGCCACTGCCCGGGCCTTGGCGAGCCCCAGCCTCGCGGCTGCCTCGGTGGGTGATTCGCCAGGCACAGGTGTTTCGTCAACGCCGGGCGCGATGGCGTCAAAGGGAATTTGTAGCCGCGACAGGAGTTCCCTGCGGTACTTGGAAGTGGAGGCGAGGATGAGTTTCATCACGCTATGATACGGAGATGAGAGAGTCCCTGGAAATCGATTCGTCGGAGTTCGCGCGGCGCGGCGGTGAACGCCGCGGAACTTTCGAGTTGGCTGAGCTATCGCGGCTCGCAGACCTGCTGGTCACGCAGGACGGCCCGCTCGACTGGACGCTCGAAGGGCGCCTGGTGAAGCGTTCGGGCGGAGCGGCCGAGGCAATGCTCCGGCTTCAGCTGTCGGCCCAGCTGGTCATGCGGTGCGGTCGATGCCTTTCCGCCGTCACGGTCCCCGTCACGGCCGATCGTCAATACCTGCTGGTTGAGAGCGAGGAGGAGGCCGCCCGCCGCGACGACCCCGAATCCGATTTCGACATCCTCGTTGGCAGCCGCCGTCTTGATCTGCTCAATTGGATCGAGGATGAGCTCATGCTCGAGCTGCCCTCTGTGGCATTTCATGATGACTGCGGGATGCCAGCATCTGAGGCGCTCTTGTCCCAGGCGGCCACGGAGGGCTCCGGCGACGGGCATCGGCGACCCTTCGCCGTGCTGGCCCAGCTGAAAGCAAAGTCCTCCGGGTGATACAATGACGGGTTATCCTTTAACGGAGCCCCAGCCATGGCCGTTCAGCAAAACAAAAAATCGCCGTCCAAGCGCGGCATGCATCGTGCGCATGACTTTCTCGCCGCGCCTGCGACCGCCGTCGAGCCGACGACGGGCGAAGTACATCTGCGTCATCACGTGAGCCCGAACGGTTTTTATCGGGGTCGCAAAGTCGTCAAGACCAAGACCGACGAGTGATCGACGGGCCAGCGGGTCGCGATCAATCCATAGCGGACCGGTCAATGGCGGGTCAACCAGCGCGAACCAGCAGATGCCTGGCGTGACGGACGACACGCGCTGATCAGTGGTCTGAGTTCCGACGGCGATACTCTGCGAGTGGCGATGCGCATTGCGATTGATGCCATGGGCGGTGATGCGGGTCTGCCAGTGACCGTGCCGGCGGCGGTCTCTTTCCTGGCCCGCAATGTTTCGGCGTCGGTCGTTCTGGTGGGCGATCGGTCGTTGATCGAGCGGACGTTGTTGGCAAGCCCTGGTGTTGATGTTGTTCGGGAGCGGATCGAAATCCGCCACGCCACCGAGGTGGTCGGGATGGACGAATCGCCCGCTTCAGCGCTCCGCTCGCGCCGGGACTCTTCGATGCGGGTCGCCATTGATCTGGTGAGGACCGCCGAAGCTGTCGCAGCTGTCAGCGCGGGCAACACGGGTGCCCTGATGGCCATCTCCCGTTTCGTACTCAAGATGCTCGAGGGCATTGACCGCCCCGCGATCGCGACCCAGTTGCCCAACCGGCTCGGCGGGGCGACCACCATGCTCGATCTGGGCGCCAATGTTGACTGCGAGCCGCGGCATTACCTCGAGTTTGCGCTCATGGGGTCGGCACTGGTCAGCGCCTTGGGCGGCAGCCCGAGGCCCAGCGTGGGCCTGCTGAATATCGGCGAGGAAGTCATCAAGGGCAATGAGACCGTCAAGCAGGCGGCCGATCTGCTCAGAGCCAGCACGCTCAATTTCATCGGCAATGTCGAAGGCAATGACATCTTCGAGGGCAAGGCCGATGTCGTGGTGTGCGACGGGTTCGTCGGCAATGTTGCGCTCAAGACATCTGAAGGCCTGGCCCGGATGCTGGGTGACATGATCCGCGAAGAGTTCA
>CAZAVT010000298.1:3666-4627 GCA_964488395.1 uncultured Burkholderiaceae bacterium
GCCTCCGCCGCCGCTGGACGCTCGCGGCGGGGGTCGCACGGAGATGCCCGCGTCTCTCGCCTGGTGGGCCTGATCGCGCGTCCGGTGCTTGGGCGCTTCAAGCGGCGAGTCGATCCCCGTCGATACAACGGTGCGAGTCTGATCGGTCTGCGCGGCGTGGTGTTCAAGAGCCACGGATCGACCGATGCCACCGGGTTTGACAACGCGCTCCAGCGCGCCTACGACGCGGCCCGCAACCGGCTGAACGAGCAGATCGCGGTCGCGATCGGGCAGTACGGAACGCCCGCCATGACGGAGGGTGGGCCCGCGGCAGGACATGCACCATGACCGATCGGATCTTCGCCCGAGTCGCTGGCGTGGGCAGTTGTCTGCCTGAGCGCTGTGTGAGCAATGCAGAGCTGGTGGCTGAGCTGGCTGCGCGCGGCATCGATAGTTCCGATGACTGGATTGTCGAGCGGACCGGTATCCGGCAGCGCTACCTCGCCGATGAGCAGACGACCAGCAGCCAGCTCGGGGCCCAGGCCGCGAGGCGTGCCCTCGAGCAGGCCGGGCGCACGGCAGCTGATGTGGATCTGATCATCGTGGCAACCTCGACGCCCGATTTCGTCTTTCCGAGTACGGCCTGCCTCATTCAGCGAGATCTTGGTTGCCCGGGCGGAGCAGCTTTCGACGTGCAGGCGGTCTGTAGCGGCTTCGTCTATGCGATGGCCACTGCCGATGCCCTGATCCGGACTGGGGCCGCGCGCTGCGCGCTGGTCATCGGCGCAGAGGTGTTCTCCCGGATTCTCGATTGGAACGACCGAGGGACCTGCGTGTTGTTCGGCGACGGTGCCGGCGCCGTCTTGCTTGAGGCGGCGAGTGAGCCGGGCATTCTGGCCGCGCGGCTGCACGCTGACGGGCGACAGGAGCACATCCTTCGCACGCCCGGCAACGTCAACCGGGGCGGCGTCATCGGTTCGCC
>CAZAVT010000299.1:0-486 GCA_964488395.1 uncultured Burkholderiaceae bacterium
GCCCGAGGCGCCGGCCTGCTTGCCGGGCATGAACTCGAGCGCGCCGTGCGTACCGAAATGCAGAACCGCGTCAGCCGCAAAGGTCTCGCGCAACCAACGATAGAAGGCGGCGAAGGCGTGGGTCGGCGCGAGGCCCTTCTCGAACATCAAGCGCATCGGATCGCCCTCGTAGCCAAAACTTGGCTGAACGGCGACCACTACCTGTCCGAGATCGAGCCCCTGCACGAACAACCGCCGCCCATCGGTCAGCACCCGCCCCGGCGCGGGCCCCCAGGCCGCTTCAATCTCGCGCAGCCAGGGCTCGCGAGTGACGTGCTCGGTGACCGGAATCGTGGCGAGCACATTGGCATCGGTACCGTGCTGGGCGGCGTTGCCCGTGAGCAGCTGATCGCGCAGCGCAGCTGCCGACTCGGGTAAGGCCAGTCGATAGCCGTCGCGCTGCATGGCGCAGAGCATCCGGTGGAGCGACTCGAAGACCGAGAGGTG
>CAZAVT010000299.1:496-4625 GCA_964488395.1 uncultured Burkholderiaceae bacterium
GCCGCCATTGGGCGGGAAATTGAACAGCACAATGGCAACCCGACGCTCGGCCGGTTGCGATCGCCGCAGCGCCACGCGGCGCGCGACGCGATCGGCGAGCATCGAGGCCCGCTCCGGGCAGGACACCATGTCCTGTCCAGACCCGACGGACTCGAAGCGGCAGCCGCGGCTGCAACCGCCGCAGACCTGTCCAGGCGCCCCGGGCCGCCCACCGAAGACATTGGGTGAGGTGGCCCCGTCGAGTTCGGGGATTGCGACCATGATGGTCGACTCGACCGGCATTAGTCCGCGATCCGAGCCGCCCCATTCCGAAAGCGTTTGAAACTCGACCGGGTGCGCGGCGAGATAAGGGACGTCGAGGCTGGCGAGAACGGCTTCAGCGGCCTGAGAGTCGTTGTAGGCCGGACCACCGACCAGTGAAAAGCCCGTGAGCGACACCACGGCGTCGACCAGGGTTTTGCCATCTTGCCGGAAGAAACGGTCAATGGCGGGCCGCGCGTCAAGACCCATCGCAAAGGCGGGAACGACTCGTAGCCCCTTGCCCTCGAGCGCCGCGATCACACCGTCGTAATGGGCCGTGTTGCCGGCCAACAGGTAGGAGCGGAGCATGAGCAACCCCACCGTACCCACCGCCGGACGGTGGGCCCCGGTCTCGCCAGGGCCGGGCAGGAGATTGGCCCGATCGACAATGCGCCCCGGAAGGCGGGGATGGTAGACCCCGACGTCCGGATATTCGACGGGATCAGCCGCCTTGTGTCGATTGCGAAGGGTCTCGCGCGGGCCGCTCGCGTAACGGTTGATCAGCGCAAGCGCGAGCTGGGCCATGTTGTCTTCGGAGCCACCGAGCCAATACTGGAGGCACAGGAAGTAGATCCGCAGATCCTGCGCGGTGCCGGGGATGAAGCGCAGCAGCCGGGGCAGGCTGCGGAGCATCCGCATCTGACGTGCACCGCTGTCGGCCGAGCCAGGCTGCGGACGGCCGCTGCCGCGCAGTCGCTTGAGGAAACCGAGCGCGCCGCCCGCGGGCTTGGACATGTCGAGCCGCCCGATCCGGGTCAGGCGAACCACTTCGGGCGCCGACATCGCGCAGACCATCGCATCGGCGCTCATCCGTCGCTCGGTCAAGCAATCGAGCACCGGCAGGAAGTGTTCTTCCATGAACAGCATGGTGACGATCACGATATGCGCCTCGGCAATGGCCAGGCGGCAGGCGGCGAGCTTGTCGGGGCTCGCCGCGTATTCCGACGCGGCATGCATCTCGAGGACGACTCCTGGCATCATCGCCGCGAGCCTTCGGGCGGCCCTCACGGTGGCCGAGGCCAGGTGGGTGTCCATCGTGACCACCACCATTTTCAGCAACGCAGCCCCGGGTTGGGAGCCACCTTCGCGGGGTCGTGAACGCGGACGAATTGCTTCACCGGCCATAGTGCGCCTTGGCCTCGTAGAGGACTTCGCGGGTGATCGTCGCCAACCCTCGTTCCAAGGCAAATCGCTCGGTATTGCGACGCGCCTTGCCTCGCACGAAAAACGGGATCTTGCCGAGCTCGCGGCTGGCGTCCTCGGCCCACTCGGGCGGCCCGCCTGCCGGACTCGCCCCCAAAGCAATCGGCGCTGACTCGGGCGCGGCGAGCACCACGTCGGCGACTGCGGGTTGGTCGCTCGGTGTGGCGACCGCGGCCCGTTGCGTAACGGCAGGCGCCTGGGCGCCACGCGGCACGGTTCCCCCATGACCCAGATGCGAGGGTGCTGCCGCGGCATGGAATTCGAAGTCCTCGCGGAACATCCCGAGCAGGTGCTCCTCCAGGCCCATCATCAGCGGATGCACCCAGGTATCGAAAAGGACATTGGCACCTTCGTAGCCCATTTGCGGGGAATACCGCGCCGGAAAGTCCTGAACGTGCACCGGCGCCGAGATCACCGCACAGGCAAGGCCCAGCCGCTTGGCGATATGGCGCTCCATCTGGGTACCCAGAACCAGGTCGGGTCGAGCCTCGCCCACCGCCTGCTCGATCTCGAGATAGTCATCGCTGATCAAGGCCTCGATGCCGTAGGACTGCGCCGCGGCGCGCACCTCCCTCGCGAACTCTCGGCTGTAGGTGCCCAGACCCACGACCGTGAAACCCATCTCCTCGGCGGCGACCCGGGCGGCGGCCATGGCATGGGTGGCGTCACCGAACACAAAAACTCGCTTGTTGGTGAGGTAAGTCGCATCGACCGAGGCGCTGTACCAACCCGAACGAGAGGCGCACGCGGCTCGGCATCGGCCGATCGCCGCCTCGGGCTCCAGACCCGCCAGCCCGGCCACCTCGCGGATGAAGTCCTCGGTCCCGCGCACCCCGATCGGAATCGACCGGGTCGCCGGCTGAGAAAAGCGCCGCTGCAGCCAGGATGCGGCAAGGCCGGCAGTTTCCGGATAGAGGACGACATTGAAGTGCGCCTCGGGCAATCGACCGATATCGGCCGGCGAGGCCTCCCAGGGTGCAACGACCCTGACCTCGATGCCAATCGCTTCGAGCAAGCGCCGGATCTCGCGGCAGTCGTCGCGATGACGAAAGCCGAGCGCCGTCGGCCCCAGGATATTGCAGCTCGGGGCACTACCGCGCTCGCCCTCGATCCGCCGGGCCAGCGCACGAACGACCTGCAGGAAGGTTTCGGCAGCGCCCCAGTTTTCCTTGCGTTGATAGGACGGCAGCTCAAGCGGCACCACCGGAATCGGCAAGTCGAGCGCCTGGGCCAATCCGCCTGGATCGTCTTGGATCAATTCGGCGGTGCAGGACGCGCCCACCAGCATCGCCTGCGGCGAGAAGCGGTCGAAGGCGTCGCGGGCGGCGCGTTTGAAGAGATCGGCCGTGTCGCCCCCCAGATCGCGGGCCTGGAAGGTGGTGTAGGTGACCGGCGGACGAGCCTTGCGCCGCTCGATCATGGTGAACAGCAGATCCGCGTAGGTATCACCCTGGGGCGCATGGAGCACGTAATGCACGCCACGCATCGCTGTCGCGATCCGCATCGCGCCGACGTGCGGTGGCCCTTCGTAGGTCCAGAGCGCGAGTTTCATGGTCGATCCTGCGCAAAGGCGGTCGATGTCGCCGCTGCCTCGGCGGCCACCAAGGCCTCGAGCTTGCCGCGCCGAACAAACGGGCGAGCAAAGAGCTCGGCCAGATCCCCGGCCTGCTCATAGCCGTGGATCGGACTGAACACCAGTTCGATCGACCACTTTGTGGTGAGACCGGCAGCCTCGAGCGGGTTGGCCAGCCCCAGGCCGCAGACCACAAGATCGGGCCGCAGTGCCTGGCAACGATCGAGCTGTCGCTCGACGTCCTGGCCCTCTGAGAGCGCGACGGTCGCCGGCAGGGCCTCGAGTTCGGGGCCGAGGATCGCACGATGCAGGTAGGGCGACCCGACCTCAGTGAGCGTCATCCCGAGCTCACGAGACAGGAAGCGTGCAAGGGGCACCTCGAGTTGCGAGTCGGGGAAGAAAAAGACCGAACGCCCCTCGAGCGTCTCGCGCCAACGCGCAAGCGACCGACGGGCTCGGTCGCGTGGCGCCGCAACGACCGCTTCAAAGCGATCATCGCTCACGCCGAAGGCTCGGGCAGCCGCAGCAAGCCATGCGGTCGTGCCTTCTTCGCCCAGTGGAAACGGCGCGGGCACATGCACCGCACCGCGCGCCTCGAGCGCACGCGCGGTGTCCGCCAGAAACGGCTGAGCGAGGAGGAAGCGAGTGCCCTCGCCCACCGGTGGCAGATCGTCGCTGCGTCGAGCCGGCAGGCAGCGCACGTTGGCAATCCCGAGCTCTGCAAGGAGCCCGGTCAGTTGATCTTCGACCACATCGGCGAGGGCGCCCACCACGAGCAGGCCGGACTCCGACGGGGCGGCGCTCGCCAATTGTGGGACCAGCGCCGCGAGGCAGGCATCCTCGCCCTGGGTGAAGGTGGTCTCGATGCCGCTGCCCGAATAATTGAGGATCCGAACGCGCGGCTCGTGGAGCGCATTCAGCCGCTCGGCAGCACGACCCAGATCGAGCTTGATCACCTCGGAGGGACAGGACCCGACCAGAAACAGCAGGCGGATGTCGGGCCGCCGAGACAGCAACTGGCCGACCACGCGATCGAGCTCGTCGTGGGCATCG
>CAZAVT010000300.1:0-4128 GCA_964488395.1 uncultured Burkholderiaceae bacterium
TCGCGCGCGCTGATGTCGTTGAAGATCGTGTAGCCGAAGATGTAGTCGCGAGCCTCATCGTGCCGGATGTCGCGGCCGGTGCGACCCAGGACAATGCCGAACTCGAGCTCATAGTCCATCCACTCGCTGTAGGCCGGCCATTCGATATCGGTGCCGTGACCGATCACCGAGAAGCGGTTGGCTTTGTAGTAGATCGGTTGTTGGTACCACACCGGCGGCGGCTTGAACTGACCGGCTGCGGTCGCGGCGGCAAGCTTGGTCTCGATCTCGGGGTCGTTGGGGTGCTCGCGGCGGAAGCGTTGCTGTGCCGCTTGCACCAGATGCTTTTCGAAGGTCAGGCAGTCGCGCATCTGTCGTGGCACGGGCAGCGGGGCGAGCAGACGTACCCGCTCGAGCGCCACCACGTAGTCCGCATCCGCAAGGATCGCCTGTGCCCGCGCCATCGCATCGCGCCCTCCGTCGATCAGGCCAAGCATGTCGGACAGCGTCGGGTCAGCGGCGGTGAAATCGATGAGCGATTGGCCGTCGTCAGCGAGCGCACCGATGTGGCGCGCGCCATAGCGGGTTTCGAAGGTGGCGAGTTTCATGAAGCTCCGTCGTTTCCAGTGCGCTAGCGGCAGCGATCGGTGATTTGACTGCCGTTGCCAAAGAAATACTTGACCCAGGGGTCCTTGCCGAATTGGATGAGGACATCTCGCTCGGTCGGAAAGTTGAGGGCACTCACCCAGACCAGCGTGGCGTCCTTGTCGACTTGCGAGCGATTGATCCGGAATCGACTTCCAAGCTGGGGGTTGTCGGTCCGGAAGGTCTTGCTGCGGGTGTCGTAGGCCACGGTGTAGCTCTTTCCGGCGCTTTCGCAGGTCATGATGACTTCATTGGCGAGCGCGGGCAGTCCGGCCATCATCGAGGCGGATGTGATCAGCGTGGCGAGGGGTCTGACTTGCGGCATCGGTTGGGAATGAAGAAGATGAGGGTAACGCGTATTGAACACAGCCTGGAGGAGACTGGCAAGTGAACTTTCACGATCGGCGTCATGTTTTGAGAGGGCTGGCGGTCGGCGGCGCAGGTGCGTTGATGCCGTGGATCCCTCTTGACCCCGCGCACGCGCAGTCGGCGACGGCGGGCGCGGGATGGCCGGCGCGTCCCGTCCGCATCCTGGTCGGCTTCACGCCGGGAGGAGTGCCTGACATCGCGGCACGGGTGCTGTCACAGCGCCTGGCCGAGCCTTGGAAACAGCCCATCCTCGTCGAGAACCGGCTCGGTGCCGGCAGCAATGTCGCCGCCCAGGCGGTCGCCGCGGCTGCGCCGGATGGGTACACCCTGTTGTCGGTCTCCTCCGCTCACGCGGTCGCCCCGGCGATCTATGCCAAGCTCGCCTTCGATCCGGTCAGCGACTTTTCGCCGATCAGCCTGACGGCGACCGGACCGGCGCTCGCGATCGTCGCGCCGGATCTGCCCGTGAAGTCGATCGCCGACTTCATTGCACTCGCCAAGTCAAAGCCAGGCTTTTACAACTTCGCCTCAGCCGGCGTCGGGAGCGGCGCCCACTTCGCCGTGGAACTCCTCAAGAGCCGAACGGGCATCGATCTCGTCCACGTGCCGCACAAGGGGATTCCCGAGGCGCTCAACGAAACCATCGGCGGGCGAACCCACCTGTTTATTTCGCCCTATGCGAGTGCGATCAATCTGGTTCGTCAGGGCAAGGCTCGCGCGATTGCCGTGACCGGCCTGTCGCGCATGCCCGATACGCCGGAGCTACCGACGATTGCAGAGTCGGGCGTACCGGGTTACGAGTGGATCTTCTGGTATGGCTTGCTTGCGCCCGCGCGCACGCCCCGACCGATCATTGATCGAATCCAGGCCGACGTGGCGAAGGTGTTGGCCGAGGAGGAGGTTCAAAAGCGATTTGCGACGCTGGGCACCCGGGCGGTCTCGAGCAGTCCCGAGGCGTTTGCGCGTCTGATTACCGACGAGGTCGCGGCATTCACCCAACTTGCCCGCGCGGGCAATATTCGGGCGGATTGAAGGAGCAACGAACATGGCCACGATCAGGATCGGTGCGGTCGACCTCCACTACGTCATCGAGGGTGAGGCGGGCCCCTGGGTCACACTCGCGCACCCGCTCGCCGGCGACCTGGGCCTTTGGGCGCCTCAAATGGCGGTGCTGCGCCCTCATTACCGGGTCCTGCGATACGACGTCCGCGGACATGGGGCGAGCTCGGCCGTTGCCGCGCCTTACACGCTCGCCGAATTGGCTCAGGAGGCCGCGGGGCTACTGGATTCGCTGGGCATTACCCGCACCCACTGGGTGGGTCTCTCGATGGGCGGGATGATCGCCCAGCAACTCGCGTTGATGCGTCCGGGTCTATTGGATCGGATCGTGCTTGCCGATTCCACGGCACGCCGACCGGCGGGTGCGGCCGATCTCTGGGGCGAGCGGATTCGACAGGCTCGCGAGCAGGGGATGGCGGGGCTCGCGGCTCAGACCCTGAAACGCTGGTTCACCGAGCCCTATTGTCAGGCCAATCCTGGCATGCTCGCGTGGATCGGTGATGTGATTGCCCGAACGTCGGTCGAGGGCTACTGCGGTTGCTGCGCAGCGATCGCACAGATCGACTTGCTCGACCAGCTCAAGGCCCTGTCCTCGCCCGCTCTCATCATGGCTGGCGAGCACGATCACAGCACGCCGCCCGCCATGTCCGAGCAGATGAGCCGGCACTGGCCCGGATCGGTGTGGTGCACCATTCCCGAGGCTTCGCACCTCTCGAACGTTGAACAGCCCGATTTCTTCAACCAGAAAATGCTGCGCTTTCTGGCGGAGGGACCGGCCGGGCTTTGACCGGTCCGGTCGCTTGCGTCAACCAGCCAGCAAGGCTTTGCCGATCCGGCGCAACCGATGATCGACGAAACCATGCGATTCCAAGGCCCGCCAGGTGTTGATCGCGTAGTCCCGATTCGGCCCGCGTGCCCCCTGGCAGCAGGCCAGACGCTCCAGAACCTGCGCTTCGGTGAGTTTTTGGTAGGCCGGGCTGCCCCGGTCGGCGACGAAGGCGAGGGCGGCGACTGTCCAGTCCGGGGTCAGGTGGATTGGCACGATCCGCGGCTGGTAGACGCGGGTATTCCAATCCGGTACCTCGCGGTCAAACAACTGCCTGAGTGCCTGTAGCCGCGTCTGGGCCCGCAGCCGGTAGGCGATCCCGGTGCAGGTTCCTCCCCGGTCCAGACCGAGTACCACGCCCGGCTTTTCAGGCGTGCCGCGGTAGCGGTGCGAACTGATGCAGAAGGCCCGGTGATAGCCCTGTAGTCGGCCGCGTTCGGCCTGCTCGAACTCGAAGTCCGGGTTCCAGATGAGCGAGCCGTAGCCAAAGACCCAGTCGGTCGGGACATCGAGGGGGCCCTTGATGGCTGACATGGCATCCATGGGTTGCGAAAGGGGGCAGACGGTCTCGGTGTGCGGGCGCTTTCCCGGTGATGAAGCGCGTTGCGTCGGCTCTGCGGCGCGCTCAGGCCAGACGACCAGCGCGAAAGTCGGCGATCGCCTGATGGATCTCCTGCTCGGTATTCATCACGAAGGGACCGTATTGAGCGATCGGCTCGCCCAGCGGCCGGCCGGCGATCAGCAGCAGCCGAGCACCAGCGGCGCTGGACACGATCACGCCGTCGCTCTCCGGGTCGTTCGCGAGGATTGCCATGCGGGCGGTCGGGACGATCTGGTCACCGATCGAGGCCTCCCCGCGATAGACATAGACAAAGCCGTTGTGGCCTGCGGGCAGGGCCTGCTCGAAGGAGGCGCCTGCGGGTAAGTCGATGTCCAGATAGAGCGGCTCGGTGCGAGGGCGCTGCACGGCCCCGTCGGTGCCCTGGCTGCTGCCGGCGATCACCGTGACGGCAGCCCCAGCGGCCGTCGTCAGGCGGGGCAGGTCGGTCGCGTTAAAGTCGTGATACCAGGGCGGCCGCATCTTGTCGGATGCGGGGAGGTTCAGCCATAGCTGAAAGCCTTCCATCACGCCCGCCTGCTGTTGCGGCCAGATGTCGAGCTTTCCCACGAACAGCAGGTTCGCCTCGCTGTGCTCCAGAACGTAGCGCACCGTCTCGGCCGTCTCGGTCGGGAAGATCGCCACCGTGGTG
>CAZAVT010000300.1:4138-4624 GCA_964488395.1 uncultured Burkholderiaceae bacterium
CTTCCATCGCGCCCGCCTGCTGCTGCGGAATCTCCGAATGGATGACGCCTCGGCCAGCGGTCATCCACTGGACGCCACCGCTCTCGAGGAGGCCCTGGTTGCCAGCGCTGTCACGGTGGAGCATGCGGCCTGCGATCATGAAGGTCACCGTCTCGAACCCCCGGTGCGGATGGTCAGGAAAGCCGGCGATGTAGTCGTCGGGATTGTCACTGCCGAAAGCGTCCAGCATCAGGAAGGGATCGAGGCGGCGCTGCAGCGAACCGCTCAGCACGCGGGTCAGGCGAACGCCGGCGCCATCGGAGGTCGGCTGACCGGCGATCAGCCGCTCAACGCGGCGGGGGTGGGTCACGGGAGACGTGGGGCTCATGATGACGGTCCAGTGGCGAAGTCATGGTGCAACAGGCTACAGTCTAGCCAGCACCGGCAGATCCGGTTGCCGAACAGGGGGATTGCATGTCAACGCGTCGAACAGCGCCAAGGAGCGCC
>CAZAVT010000301.1:0-4620 GCA_964488395.1 uncultured Burkholderiaceae bacterium
CGGCGGCATTGAGTGGCACCACATCGGTGAAGCGGCACATGATCTCGTAGGCCACTGCGAGCGCGGTCACAAAATCACGACCCGATCGACCGCAGGCTTCAGCCATGGCAAGAATGCCCGGCAGATAGTCCGACGGATGATGCGCGTCACGGGTTCGCCAGGCATCGTTCAGGTCGAGATAGCGAACCATGACCCCGTTGGCAAAGGCCGCCATTTCGACCGTGGTGCGGACCTGCGACCCCCATACTCTTGCGCCCAGGGTTCCGGCCGTGGGCTGGGCGAGGACACGAGCGATGCGCGCGGGCGGCGCATCCCAGGCGGCCATCGCCACGCCAATGGAATCCAGCACCCGCATGCCCGCGGCTCTGACAGCCTGCTCTGGAAGATGCTCGAACCGAGTCGAGGCAGCGAAATCGACAATACGGCGGTCGAGGTTTGAGTGCTCGCTCATGGGGGGTCCTCCGGTAGGCGCGGTCAGGGGTGGTTGTGGAGTACTGATTCGATGAAGGCAGCGACGCCAAAGAGGCGATCACCCGAGGGATGCGGATCAATCAACTGCAGCCCGACCGGGAGGCCATCGGCCGCAAATCCAGCCGGCACGGTCATCACCGCCAGTCCGAGGATGGACCACGGTCGGTTCAGCAGCGCGCTGCCTGTCATATGCAGACCCATCGGGGCCGTATCGAGGGTCGCTGGCGAAATCAGTAGCCCGCCACGCTCAGCCGCCGGATAGAAGCGCTGACTCACGCGAGCCACCAGACCGCGGGCGGCCGCGAGATCCTCGGTGCTGGCGGTCATGCCGCGCGCGATGAACTCTCGCAGACTCCCACTCAATTGCTCTGCGCGCAGCGGCATCAAATCCCGGAAGCTGCGCGCGACCTCGGATGCCATCAACACTCGGTGGGCGGGATCGATGGCATCGAATTCGGCGACGGGTTCTTGGGTCACCACTCGCAGACCCGCGGCCTGCAATTGCGAAAGCGAGCGCTCGAACACCTCGGCCACCGCCGGCGTGATGCGCACCGAGGCTGGCCAGCTGACCACCTCGAGAACAGCCGGCTTGACGGGCTCAGACCTGTGCGAGCGGCGCTCCAGCACCGATGCAACCAACGCGATATCGGCGACGGTGCGCGCATGCAAACCGATGTGATCCATCGACGGCGCGAGATAGCTCAGTCCACGAGTTGGAATCAAGCCAAACGACGGCTTATAGCCCACGATGCCGCAATAGGCGGCGGGTCGGATCGTGGAGCCACCGGTCTGGGTGGCCAACGCAATCGGCACCTGTCGGTCCGCCACTGCTGCGGCTGAGCCCGAGGACGAACCACCCGGGGTACGACTCGGATCGTGGGGGTTACGGGTCGGTCCAGGTTCGGTGAAGGCAAATTCGGTCGTCACCGTCTTACCGATCATCAAGGCACCCGCCGTGCGCAAGCGCTCGACGCACAGCGCATCGACCGCCGCCGGTGGCTGATCATCGGTGGTCGGCGAATTGCAGCGGGTGGGCATGCCCGCAACATCGATCACATCCTTCACGCCAACCGGCAGACCGGCGAGCAGTCCGCTATCTACCGCGCTGGACTGATCGAGCACGCGAGCCGCCGCGCCGGCTGCATCGAGATCGAGATGAGCCCAAGCCTTGATCACTGCATCACGCTCGGCGATACGGGCCGCGCAGGCGCCGAGCCACCGCGCCGCAGTCAAACGGCCGGCCCGGCACTGCGCGAGAGCCTCGGTCGCGCTCAGTGCGGCAGCACCCGCCACTGCGACCGTGGGACCGGTCGGACTCGGGCGAGGCTGCATCGCCGCGCTCAGCTCGGCAGGTGATCGGGGATGTCGATGCCGAAATGCCGGCTCGCAACGCCGCGCAATTCGGCAAAGCAAATGCCGATGCGCACCGGCTGGAAGTTGCGTAGATCGATGATGCTCGAGCCCAGCCCACGCTCGTTGTGATACTTGCAGGAACCGCGATCAAGCGCTAGATCGGCCGCAGCGATAACCTCGGGTTCCACGTCGGCAAACTTGAATTTGCTGCCCGCAAGCGAGCGATTAGCCGAAGAACCAAACACGGGACGCGACTCGGCGAGCGCGATGCGGGCGATCTCGTCATGGGTGGGGCCGGCATTCATCAACACATCCATGGTGCCCGCCTTGGAGGCGTTGGCCAGCACGAAAGGAGCAACCGAGGCAAAGTAGGGATGATCAGCGCGAAAGGGGGCGACGATCGAGATCGGCAGGCCATGATCGAAGATGACCGCTCGAACATAGTCTCGGGCACGAGCATCGATATCGATGATTTCCTGGAAGATGTCCCACGAACCAAACATGCCACAGGGCTTGGAAAAACTGCGGTTCTTGGCCTGGTAGATCTTCTTGATCGCAGGCTCTGTATGGCCGACGATCGCGTAGCCGACATCGGCCTTGAAGATGGCGATACCGCCGTTACGCACCGTGTCGTGAACGGCCCGGGCATCGGCGCGTGGATCGTGGGGTGTACTCAATCGGGTCTCCCTTGCGCAGCTTCGAGGGGCGCGCGCTCGTCTGAATCGCGACAATCGATTGTACACAACGGCCGGGTTTGTTGTTACTCTTCGCCGTGCCGCGCCGCTATCGCCGCATCACTTCACGGAACATCGGCATGCCCTCAGAACACCCCCCGATCGCCCGCGAGCAGCCCCGCTCCGACCTGCACTGGCTGAGCGCCACCGAAGGCCAGGCCCTCCTCGCCCGTGGCGGGCTCGACCCCGTCGACTGGACCGAGACGCTGATCGAACGCATCGGCAGCCTGGCCTCGCGCGTGCACGCCTTCATCCACGTCGACCGCGACCTCTCGCTGCGTCAGGCACAGGCGGCGCGACAAGCGATCGCTGCCGGAAAGGGCGAAGTGCTGACCGGCGTACCTCTTGCGATCAAGGACGTGATCGACACCTGCGACATGCCGACCACCGGTCAGTCCCGCAGTGCCATCGATCGACGGCCCGATGCCGATGCGCACTGCGTCGCGCGGCTGCGCAAGGCCGGCGTGGTGATCGTTGGCAAGACCGCAACGCATGAGTTCGCTCACGGGGGACCTTCGCTCGACCTCCCCTGGCCACCCGCACGCAACCCCTGGAATCTGGACCATTTCACCGGCAGTTCGAGTAGCGGCTCGGGGGCTGCCGTCGCGGCAGGTCTGGCCCCCTTCGCCCTGGGCACCGACACCGGCGGCTCGATTCGAATCCCGGCTGCGATGTGCGGGGTCACTGGTCTGAAGCCGACCTATGGCCGGGTCAGTCGGCGTGGCGTGATCCCCCTGGCGGGGAGCCTCGATACCGTGGGTCCGATCGCGCGCAGCGCCCGCGACTGCGCGCTTCTGCTGCAATCGATCGCAGGCCACGATTCAGGCGACCCCTCGAGCGTCGAGCTGCCAGTACCCGACTATTTGCGCGAGATCGACGACGGGCTTAGAGGTTTACGCATCGGCGTGATCCGGCATTTCTGGGAAGAAGACCTGACGGCGCATCCGGATGCTCAGGCGGCCATCGAAGAGGCCCTTTCGGTCCTTCGCGCACAAGGCGCGATCCTGCGCGATCTCCGCCTCGGGCCCCTCGCGCTTTATAACGACGTGCGTGTCCTGGTCCAGGAGCCCGAGGCCTTTGCCCGCTATCTGCCGGATCTGCGCCAACGCGCGGGCGAGTTCGGCCGCGATTTTCTAGGTCGAATCCTGCCGGGCTGCCTGGTGCCCGGCTACATTCACTTTGAGGCCTCGCGCGTGCGCGAGCGACTGTCAGCGCAGATGCGCGCCGCTTTCGCCGATGTTGACCTCCTGGTCACATTGGGGCCCGGTCCGGCCCCGCGCTTTGACGCGCCCAGGACCCACGGATTTCTCTATGGCCTCTGGAGCGACCGTCCCAACATTACCTCGCCCTTCTCGGTGACGGGTCTGCCGGCCCTGTCGGTCTGCACGGGCCTGTCGAGGGCAGGACTACCCTTGTCGATGCAGATCGTCGGCCGGGCTTTTGACGAGGCGACGGTGCTGCGGGCGGGCGCAGCCTACGAGCTGGCGACTGATGCCGCATCGCGCCGTTCGCCGGTGGACCAGCTGGCTGAGCCGCAGCCGATTCAGCTTGCGCCCGACGAGCCTTGGCCACTGCTGGAGCCATCGGTGGCCAGCTGGGTCGAGCGCTCGATCAATGATGCTCGACTGAAGCTGAGCGAGAGCGAGCGAGCGCTGGTCCACGGTGCAGCACCCAATGTCCGCGCGATGATGTCGCGGCTCTCCTTCGAACTGGATCGTTTTGCCGAACCGGCGGCGATCTTCCGGGCCTGAGCCACGTAAGGCCGCCCCAAACCGACCGCAGGGATCACGGATGAAAAGAATCGGTGTGGATGTCGGGGGCACGCATACCGACCTCGTGCTTGTCGACGAAGAGCGGGGCGTCACGGTCGTACACAAGGTTGCGACGACCGTTGGCGACCCTTCTCGCGGTGCCATCGAGGGTTTGCAGGAGTTGTGCCGCAAGGCCGAAGTCGCGCTCGCCGACATCGACTACTTCATGCATGGCACGACGATCGCGACCAACATAATCCTTGAGCACAACGGCGCACGCTGCGGCCTGATCACCAACGAGGGATTCCGGG
>CAZAVT010000302.1:0-4590 GCA_964488395.1 uncultured Burkholderiaceae bacterium
ATTGAGCGAGGTCAGGGGGTCCTGAAAGATCGCGCCGATCTTGCGTCCGCGCACCAACCGCATCGCCTCGGGCCGCAGGTTGTCGATCCGGCGACCCTCGAGCAGGATCTCGCCACCCGTGATCCTGCCGGGAGGCTCGATCAGACCGATGATGGCCGCGCCGGTGACGGATTTTCCTGCGCCTGACTCGCCCACCACGCCGAGCACTTCGCCCGGTGCGATCGAAAAGGACACATCGTCGATCGCGACCAGGGCGCCGCGCCGAGACGCGAATTCGACCCGCAGATGGCGTACCTCGAGGAGCGGGGAATCGTTCATTGCAGCTTGGGGTTCAGGGCGTCGCGCAGCCAGTCACCGAGTAGGTTGACCGACATGCAGAGCAGCACCAGGGTGAGACCCGGGAAAATCACCAGCCACCACTCCCCTGAGTAAAGGAAGTTGTTGCCGTTATTGATCATCGTCCCGAGCGAGGGCGATGTGGGCGGTACGCCGACTCCCAGGAATGACAGCGTCGCCTCGGTGATGATTGCCTGTGCGATGTTGATGGTTGCGATGACCAGTACGGGTCCCAGAGAGTTGGGCAGCACATGTCGCAGCATGATCCGAAGCGGGCTCACGCCGATCACCCGCGCCGCCTGCACATACTCCTTGTTCTTCTCGATCAGGGTGGAGCCGCGGACGGTGCGCGCGTACTGGACCCAATTGGCTAGACCGATCGAGCCGATCAGCACGGCGATCGCGACCCAGTCGCTGTGAGAGTCGCGGGGCAGCACCGCACGCGCCACGCCATCGATCAGGAGTGCGATCAGGATCGCCGGAAACGACAGTTGCACATCGGCAACCCGCATGATGAAGGCGTCGATACGCCCACCGAGGTAGCCAGAGATCAGGCCGAGCACGATGCCCATCACCATCGCGAGCACAACTGAGGCGAGACCCACCAGCAGCGAGACCCGCGAGCCATACATCAGCGTGGACAGCACGTCCCGACCTTGATCGTCAGTGCCGAGAACATATCGCAGCTGTCCGTCGGCAAGCCATGCCGGTGGCAGCAGGCCATCGTTGAGCGACAGCGTTCCTGGGTTGAAGGGCTCGTGAGGTGCGAGAACCGGCGCACCAAAAGCGCCGACGATCAGGAGTGCGGTCACGAGTGCCGCGATCATCGCGACCGGCGTGCGGGTAAAGCTGTACCAGAGGTCGCTGTCGCGTAGCCGGGTGAACCAGCCGGTTGGTGCGCCCGCCCCCGCGCTAGCCCCGGTCGGCGGGGCGATGCTTTCAGGCGCCGACATGCTGGACTCCCTCGCCGACTGGCGCAAGAGCGCGCTCGGCCAGACGCGCGAAGAGCGCAGCCCCCAGGGGCAGCACCTCATCGTTGAAATCGTAGCGCGCGTTGTGCAGGAAGCAGCCCGAGGCGGCGCCTCCCTGGCCCAGACGGAAATAGGCGCCAGGGCGTTCGAGCAGCATGAAAGAGAAATCCTCCGACCCCATGCTCGGCTCGAGATCGGTGATGACCTGCTCGTCGCCCACCAATTCGCGCGCCACGTCGGCGGCAAAGACCGACTCGGCGTCGCTGTTCACCGTGGCAGGGTAGCCTCGCTGGTAATCGAGCTCCGCGCGCGCGCCAAATCCCGCCGCCACCGATTCGATGAGTTGGCGTAAGCGCTTTTCGATGTCCTCTTGGACTTGAGCGCGGAAGGTCCTCACCGTACCCACCAGGGTTGCTTCATGCGGGATGACGCTCATGGCCCTGAGGTCGCCCGCTTGCATCGCGCACAGGCTGATCACCGCCGAATCGACCGCCCGCACATTGCGCGCAACGATCGACTGAATCGCGGTGATCAGATGACCAGCCACCAGCACCGGGTCGATGGTCAGGTAGGGATGGGCGCCATGTCCACCATGACCGTGGATCCGAATCGTGATGCGATCGGAGGCGGCCATCATCGGACCGGGGCGAACGGCGATCTGGCCCGGCGCAAGGGCGGGCCAGTTGTGCATCGCATAGACGGTGTCGCAGGGAAATCGCGTGAAGAGGCCATCCTGGATCATGGCGCGTGCACCAGCGAAGCCTTCCTCGCCGGGCTGGAAGATCAGATGGACCGTTCCGTCGAACTGGCGTGACGCCGCAAGATGGCGGGCTGCGCCGAGCAGCATCGTCGTATGGCCGTCGTGGCCGCAGGCATGCATCATTCCGGGACGGGTCGGCCGCCAGGTGGGCGTACCTTCTTCGGTCATCGGCAAGGCGTCCATGTCCGCGCGCAGGCCGATGGTTCGCCCGCTTGCGCTCGAGCGTCCCCGCAGCACCCCGACCACGCCGGTGCGCCCGATGCCACGATGAATCTCGTCGACGCCGTAACGAGCGAGCTCGCGGGCAACCAGCTCCGCGGTGAAATGCTCTTCGAAGCCGAGTTCTGGATTAGCGTGCAGGGTCTGGCGGATCTGTGCGAGCTCACCGTGCCAGGCACGCATCGTTTGCAGGGCCCGGTGGGCACCGAGATAGCTTCCGGATTCGGGCGCATTCATCGTGATGGATCTCTCAGTGCGAGGCGCTGGCGCGATCAATCCGCAGCCGCGGGTCGACCGCGAAATAGAGCAGGTCGACGATCAGGTTGATGACCACGAAAATCAGCGCGATCAGGCAGAGGTAGGCCGCCATGATCGGAATGTCAGCGAACTGCACGGATTGGATGAACAACAGCCCCATGCCCGGCCACTGGAACACCGACTCGGTGACAATCGCAAAGGCAATGATGCCGCCCAGCTGCAGGCCGGCGATCGTGATCACCGGGACCAGGGTGTTCTTGAGTGCATGACCAAAATGCACCGCCCGATCGGTGAGGCCCCGCGCACGGGCGAACTTGATGTAGTCGGTGCGCAAGACTTCGAGCATTTCCGATCGCACCAGTCGCATCACGAGCGTCATCTGGAAAAGGGCCAAGGTGACCGCGGGCAGGATCAGATGCCGCCAGCCGTCGAGGGTCAGCAGTCCGGTCGTCCACCAACCGAGCTTGACGGTGTCGCCGCGACCATAGGATGGTAACCAGCCCAGCTGCACGGCGAAGATCAGGATGAAGAGGATGCCAATCAGGAAGGTGGGCAGCGACACGCCGATCAGCGAGACCGACAGGAGCGCATTGGACAGGAATCCTCGTCGTCGCAGCGCCGTGTAAACCCCCATCGGCACGCCCGCTACGAGCGCGATCACCGCAGCCGCGATCGACAGTTCAAGGGTTGCCGGCAGACGATCGAGGATCAGCGTGGAAACCTTGCGACCCTGACGGTAGGAAATGCCGAAGTCGCCTTGGACGGCCTTGCCGAGGAAAACGCCGAACTGCACGTAAAACGGTTCGTCCAGCCCCAGCGACCGGGTGAGTTCGACACGCTGCTCAGGCGTTGCGTCCTGCCCCAGCATGGTGAGCACAGGATCGCCGACGTAGCGGAACAGTGAAAAGGCGATCAGCGCGACGACCGCCATCACCGCGCTCGCCTGCAACAGCCTCCGGACAATGAAGGCCAGCATCGCTCAGCGGGCTGTGGGCTTGAGCCAGCGCTCGGCGAGCTTCACCCAGTAGGCGGCGCCGATCGGCAGAAGCGCGTCGTTGAAGTCGTAGTTCGGGTTGTGCAGGGTGCAGGGTCCCAGGCCGTGGCCCGTGGCCCGGTGGTCGCCCGGTCCATTGCCGATCGCGACATAGCAGCCAGGCTTTTCCTGGAGGAAATAGGAGAAGTCCTCGGCGCCCATGGTGGGCTCGAAATCATGCACATGGTCGGCACCCACCAGCTCGCTCATCACCGCCCGGCAAAAATCGGTTTCGGCTGGGTGGTTGATGGTCGGCGGGTAATTGCGCTTGAACTCGAACTCGGCGGTCGCGCCGAAGGCTGCCGCAAGCCCTTCGGTGATCTCACGCATGCGCGTTTCGATCAGGTCGAGCGTCTCGATGGTGAAGGTCCGAACCGTCCCGCGCAATTCGGCGTAGTCAGGGACAACATTGGTTGCCTCCCCGGCATGGATCATTGTCACCGAGATCACACCGGCTTCGACGGGCCGCTTGTTGCGCGTGAGGATGGTCTGGAAGCCCTGAACGACCTGGCAGGCGATCGGCACCGGGTCAACGCCGAGGTGGGGCAGCGCCGCGTGGGTGCCGTGACCCTTGATCCGGATCTTGAACTCGTTGGATGAGGCCATCATCGGGCCCGCGCGGACTGCGAATCGACCCGCATCGAGCCCCGGCCAATTGTGCATGCCGAACACCGCTTCCATCGGGAAGCGTTCGAAAAGGCCATCCCGGATCATCTCGCGTGCACCGCCGCCGCCTTCCTCGGCCGGCTGGAAGATCAGATAGACAGTGCCGTCGAAATCGCGCTGCCGGGCGAAGTGACGCGCCGCTCCGAGCAACATCGCCGTGTGGCCATCGTGACCGCAGGCGTGCATGCGGCCTGCGTGCCTCGATGCGTGCGCAAACGTGTTGAATTCGGTCATCGGCAGCGCGTCCATGTCGGCGCGCAAGCCGATGGCCCGACTCGACTGGCCGGCTTTTACAATGCCGACCACGCCAGTCTTACCCAGGCCACGGTGGATCGGGATGCCCCATT
>CAZAVT010000303.1:0-4554 GCA_964488395.1 uncultured Burkholderiaceae bacterium
CACCGACACGCGGATTTTCAGTCCGCTGCTCTACCAACTGAGCTACTTGGCCAGAACCCTCAATGATACCAGAACTCGCCTTCGCTGAGGCGATTTCCTAGCAGTACAGGGCGCGCGACGTAGCGAAAGGCGACTGACCGGGTCGTTCTCGCCCGGCCTCGCCCCCGCACCGACCTTCGATCAGCCTCGTCTCTCCAAGCGCATAAGCGAGTCCTGTGTGCCGCGTCTAGATCAAGTGCGGCGAGTCTTCCTGGGCCTTGGGGTATGACTGGGCCGCGGGGGCTCTGCCGATCGTCAACGCAAGCTTCTGACAAAAGACGCTAGCTACTCTGCTTGCCCCCGAGCTTGGTGTGGGGCTGGCAGGAGCACAAGGGAGAGGGCTACCGTGGCAAAGCGTCAGCGAACGGCCGATTCCACATACGATTTCGTCATCGTCGGCGCAGGGCTCGCCGGAACCACGGCGGCTGAGATGCTTCGCCATGAAGGTGCGCAGGGCACCATCCTGCTGCTATCCGAGGAGCCTTACCCCCCCTACCAGCGCCCCCCGCTTTCGAAAGTGTTTTTGACAAAGGACCGAGAGCCACTGCCTTTTCCTTTGCTCGACGAAGCAAGCTTCACGGAATTGAACATCGAACTACGGCAATCCACTTGTGTCCGATCGCTCGATGTTGATGCGCGTTGCCTGAGCACCTCGACCGGGCACTCGCTCAGCTACCGAACCTTGCTCATTGCGACTGGTGCCCATCCGCTGCGTCTTGACTTACCGGGACAACACCTTTCGGGCATCCACTATTTGCGAACCCTCGATGACGCCCGAGCGATCCGAGCGCGCGCTCGCAAGTCCCGCCGTGCAGTGGTCATCGGCGGCAGCTTCATCGGCTTGGAAGTCGCCGCATCGCTTCTCTCTCTGGGTGTTGAGGTCACGTTACTCGAGAAAGACGCACTATTCGGTCAATTCAAGACCCCATGCATCTCCTCGTTTTTTCAACGATGCTTCGCCGAGCAAGGGGCCAAGGTGCTGCTGGGCGACATGCCGGCATCCTTCAGCGGTCGCCGGCGCGTTGAGTCGGTGCACACGCAGGGCGGTAAGACCCTTCCCTGCGACATGGTGGTGGTCGGGGTCGGGGTGGTCCCCGCGGTCGAGTTTCTGGACGGCAGCGGCTTGAAGATCGATGGTGGCATCGTGGTCGATCGATTTTTGCAGACGAACAAGGCTCATGTCTTTGCCGCAGGCGATGTGGCCTGCTTCTTCGATCAGGTGTTGGGGCGACACCATCGGGTTGAGCATTGGGACAATGCGGTGAAGCAGGGGAGTCTC
Organism: uncultured Burkholderiaceae bacterium; assembly: GCA_964488395.1. Classification (GTDB taxonomy): domain Bacteria; phylum Pseudomonadota; class Gammaproteobacteria; order Burkholderiales; family Burkholderiaceae_E; genus SYIM01. The sequence goes on from CAZAVT010000303.1 coordinate 1,319, forward strand.
GCTGCACGCAACATGCTCGGCATGCGTATTCCCTATGAAGAAGTGAGCTACTTTTTTAGCCAGGTGTTCGAGACGAGCTTCAATGTGCTCGGGGACATCGAAGAACCTCACGAACGGATTGACCGGGGTGCGCTCGACAAAGGCTCGTTCGCCGCCTTTTACCTGAAAGACGATATCCCCCGGGCGCTCTTTACGCTCGGACGGCCTTCTCGGGAAACGCGGCTGGTGGAATCTCTGATTAAGCACCGCGTCAATCTTCGAACGCGCAAGTCCAATCTGTCGAATCCGAATTTCGCCTTGCAGGAGATTCCGACTCAGACCCTGTTCATCCTGCAGGGAGGCGGCGCCTACGGCGCCTTCGAATACGGTGCTGTGAAAGCCCTCCAGGACGCAGGCGTACGACCGGACATCGTGGCGGGAGTATCGATCGGTGCTTTCAACGCCGCCATCATCGCGAGCAATCCGGACCATGCGGCGGAGGCGCTTCAGGCCTTCTGGAATGATCTCGCCACGCCCACCGCCGCCACACCGGACGCATCGACCCGGCGCTGGTGGGCTGGTCTACAGATTGCCCTCTTCGGCGTACCCTCATTTTTCAGGCCGCGTTGGCTGCAGCCGATCCTGCGCCTGGGCCAGTGGCCTATCAACTGGACCAGCTTGTATGACACGAGCCCAATGCGCGATCTGCTGGTCAAGCATGTGGACTTCAGCCGCCTCAAGTCCAGTCCGATACGCCTGATCGTCAGTGCAGTGGAGATCGAGAGCGGGGAGCTCGTCGTCTTTGATAGCTATGTCGATGAACTCATGCCCGAACACATCCTGGCAAGCGGGAGCCTGCCGCCAGCGTTTCCCTGGACCCCCATCGGGGACAAGCATTACTGGGACGGCGGCATCATCAGTAATTCGCCGCTGGAGCAGGTCATCGAACGCTGCGGTTCAGCGGGTAAGCGCGTGTTCATCATCGATCTGTTTCCCGGCCGGCGCGGGCAGCTGCCCGGCAATCTGGTGGAGGTGATGTCACGACAAGACGAAATCCTCTATTCGGAACGTCTGCGCAACGATGTAAGAACGCGACACCTGATTCGCGAATTCCAGAAGTTGGTGAACGACCTGATGGTCGAGCTGCCTCCGGAAACGCTCCAGCGCTTGCGCCATCAGCCGCGCTATATCCAGATGATGGCTGAAGAGGCTCCCATGACGATCACGCGCATCGAGCGCAAGGTGAGTGAACATGAGCCGTTGTCGCGGGAGTACGACTTCTCCCGGCCAACGCTCGAGGAACTGGAGGCCTCCGGATACCGCACCGCTCGTAAAGCGATCGGGCTTTAGCGGTCCTGTCTCTCGAACCACCGAGCGCGGATTTTCAGTCTGCTGCTCGACCAGCTGAGTTATTTGGCCAGAACCCTCAGCAAGACCAAAACGGGGTAAGCAAGCGCGCTCAATGCCCGCCTACTCGGCACTCACCACGCAGCGAAAGCCGAGATGCCCGGTCGGTTCGTTTGCGGCCTGGGGCTGCCTTGCAGCGGGACGGTAGCGTTGGCAGTAATTCCGCGCGCACAGGTAAGAGCCGCCCTTGATGACCCGGCGCGCCGCTGGATCGGCGTGGAACGTCGTTGCCCTGCCGCCTGAACAGCATGGGGTGGGCTCTGTGCCCTGGGCGGGTAGGGACCAGAGGTCGGCGGTCCATTCCCAAACGTTGCCGATCATGTCGAAAAGCCCAAAGCCGTTGGATGGAAAGGCGCCGACTGGAGAGGTTCTCTCCCAGCCATCCAGCAGCGTGTTTTGGTGAGGAAACTCGCCCTGCCAGAAATTGGCGAGCATGGACCCGTCGGGTGCAAGCTCATGACCCCACGCGTACTCCGCTCCCTGCAGGCCGCCCCTTGCCGCGAACTCCCATTGGGTCTCGGTCGGCAGGGCCTTGCCGCACCAGCGTGCGTAAGCGAGCGCATCTTCGAACGACACATGAACGACCGGATGTTCTGCCAGACCCTCGATCGTGCTCTGCGGGCCGAGGGGCTGGCGCCAGCACGCCCCGTCCACCCACCGCCACCAGCGCCTGGGATCGAGATCCGGCGGGGGCTCGATGGGCTGCACGAACACAAGGCTACCCCGAGCCGACCCACTTCGCTCGGCCGATGTGAGGTATCCAGTGTCGGCAACAAAGCGCGCGAATGCGCTGTTGGTCACTGGCGACTCGTCAATCCAGAATCCCTCGACGCGGGCGGTGCGCACAGGCCGCTCCTCCGGATAGAAGCGGGCAGCCCCCATCAGGAAACTGCCGCCTTCGATGAAGCGCATTCCGGCGGTATCGACGAGGCCCTGTTTCATGTGATTCCCGGGGCAGCCCGGTCGATCGGCACTGGCCAGCGCTAGAGGGTGATGCCTCGTTCCCTGATCACCCGCTCCCACCGCTGAGCTTCGGCGCCGATCGACTCGAGGCTCTCGGTGGGCGACTGGATGATGGATTCCAGCCCGCGTTCCGCGAGCGCCTTGGCGATCACCGGGTCGCGGATGGCCTGGGCCAGCGCCGCATGGAGGGCCGTCACCCGGTCGATGGGCGTGCCTGCCGGGACGACAAAAATATTCCAGGCGCTCAGGTTCATGCCGCGAACGCCCTGTTCGTCAAAGGTCGGGACCTCCGGCAGGACGGCGAGCCGATTCGGCGCATGGACTGCGAGCGCCTTCACCTTGCCGGCGGCGATTGCCGACGTCGCCGAGGTGACGGTATCAATCAGCAGATCGACTTGGCCGCCCATCAGATCGGTCAGCGCGGGACCCGATCCCTTGTAGGGCACGTGTTGGAGCCTTGCCTTGTGATCGGCCACGAGTACTTCGAGGCCGAGGTGCGACAGCGTGCCTGCTCCCGCAGAGGCTGCGTTGAGGCCCTGTGCACGCTCCCGCGACAGTGCGATCAGCGCTGGGATGTCTTTGACGGGCAGGTCGCTGCGGGCCACCGTGACCAGTGGGGCGGTCACGCCAACTCCGATCGGGATCAACACCCGCGGGACATAGGGCGCCAGCCGATAGAGGGGCGGGTTGGTCACCATCGAGACCGCACCGAGCATGATCGTGTGACCCGTCGCAGGCGCGCGCGCCACGTGATCGGCGCCCAGGTTGCCGGCAGCGCCGGCTCGGTTCTCAACCAACACCGGCACCTTCCAGGCTTCAGCGAGCGCTTGCCCGAGGGTCCGGGCGACATAATCGGTCGAGCCGCCGGGCGGAAAGGGGACGACGAT
>CAZAVT010000304.1:0-4246 GCA_964488395.1 uncultured Burkholderiaceae bacterium
AGCCCTTGACCGCACCGCCGAGATCAGACCCGATGTTGCGGAGCTTCTTGGTGCCGAAAATCAGCAGGATGATCGCGAGCACGATCAACCAATGCCAGATGCTCATCGCTCCCATGAGTCAACTCCTGATGAATGCGGCTCAGCGGCGACCCATCATCGACCCGAGGGGGTCAGGTCCGCCAAGCACATGAACGTGTAGATGATACACCTCCTGCCGCCCGATCCTGCCGTTGTTGACAATGACCCTGAAGCCATCATCGAGACCCTGGCTGCGGGCAAGACCAGCGATCGAACCGAACAAATGGCCCAACAACGGTTGATCCGTGGGCGCGGCGTCATCGAAGTTTTCGATGTGAGTCTTGGGAATCACCAGGAAGTGCACCGGGGCGCTGGGATTGATGTCGTGAAAGGCGAGGATCTGCTCGTCTTCGTGGACCTTGCGAGCGGGGATCTCGCCGCGCACGATCCGGCAGAAAATGCAGTCATGGACAGATTTCATGGCGTCCTCGGTGAGGGATCGTTGCCGGTTTGAGCGGGTGGAGTTTCGTCCCGGCCCCGCTCAATGGCCTTGCGCAGGGCCTTCTCGTCCAGGCCAGACAGCCCCTCCCGGCGCGCCAGTTCGGCAAGCACTGCCTCGGGCCGCAGATCATAGTGCGCAAGCATGACCAGGCAGTGAAACCAGAGGTCGGCGGTCTCGGCCACGATGCGCTCGGCATCGCCGTCCTTGGCGGCCATCACGGTCTCGGTCGCCTCTTCGCCGATCTTCTTCAGGACCGCATCCGGTGCGCGGGCAAGCAGGCGCGCGACATACGACCGGTCAGGGTCGGCGCCGCGGCGGGTCTCGATCACGTCGGCAAGCCGCTCGAGTACCCGGCTGCTGTTAGAAGGGGGAGAAGGGGGATTCATCGGTAGATCAGTTCCGGATCACGCAGCACCGGGTCCACGCTCGCCCACCCGTCGGGCTGAAGTGCCCGGAAAAAGCACGACTCGCGGCCGGTATGGCAGGCAATGCCGCCCTGCTGTTCGACCCCGAGCAAAATCACGTCAGCATCGCAATCCAACGCGATCGAATGCACGATCTGCACGTGCCCGGACTCCTCGCCCTTGCGCCACAGACGATCCCGCGAACGCGACCAGTAGACCGCGCGGCCGCTCACCCGCGTCTCGCGCAAGGCCTCCCGATTCATCCAGGCCACCATCAGCACTCGACCGCTCAGGTGGTCCTGAGCGATCGCCGGGATGAGGCCGCCCTCACCGAATCGCACCTCATCGAGCCAGCTCTCCGCCGAGTCCAATGGCTGATCACCAGGAGAGCGAGTGCTCACAGCCAGCGCTCCGTCTTCACAGCCGAACCTCGATGCCACGATCGGCCATCAGCCGCTTAGCCTGGGCGATCGTGTGCTCGCCAAAGTGGAAGATACTCGCCGCCAGCACCGCGTCAGCGCGCCCCAGGGTCACGCCGTCGGCAAGGTGATCGAGGTGGCCCACACCGCCCGAGGCGATCACCGGAATCGAGACCGCATCGGCCACCGCGCGGGTGAGCGCCAAGTCAAACCCCTGGCGGGTGCCATCACGATCCATGCTGGTGAGGAGGATCTCGCCAGCGCCCAGCCGCTCGACCTCGAGGGCCCACTCGACCACGTCGCGGCCCGTCGGCCGCCGGCCGCCGTGGGTATAAACCTGCCAGCGGCCCGGTCCATCAGCCCGCGCGTCGATCGCGACCACGATGCACTGGGAACCATAACGGGCACTTGCCTGCGCGACCAGTTCGGGACGGGCAAGCGCCGCGGAGTTGATCGAGACCTTGTCGGCTCCGGCATTCAGAAGCCGCCGCACATCCTGGACTTCGCGCACCCCACCACCGACCGTGAGCGGGATGAACACCTGATCGGCCACCGCTTCGATGACGTGCAGAATGATGTCGCGCTCGTCGCTCGAGGCGGTGATATCGAGAAAGGTCAGCTCATCGGCACCCTGCTCATCATATCGACGGGCGATCTCGACCGGATCCCCGGCGTCGCGCAGGTCGACAAAACGCACCCCCTTGACCACCCGCCCGGCGGTCACGTCCAGGCAGGGAATCACACGCTTGGCAAGCACTGGGGCGCCTCGCTCAGGCGCCCAATTCATCGGCGCGCTTTTGCGCGGCGACGAAATCGAGCTGGCCCTCATAAATCGCGCGACCCAGGATCGCGCCCTCGACGCCCTCACCCTCGACGGCACACAGTCGTTCGATATCCTCGATCCCGGCAACGCCACCCGAAGCGATCACCGGCACCCGCAGCGCTTGCGCGAGCCGGACGGTTGCCTCGATATTGACGCCCGTCAGCATGCCGTCTCGACCGATATCGGTGTAGATGATGCCCTCGACCCCATAGTCCTCGAACTTGCGGGCGAGATCGATCACCTCATGACGAGTCAGACGACTCCAGCCATCGGTGGCGACCTTGCCATCACGGGCATCGAGCCCGACGATGACCTGACCCGGGAAGGCACCGCAGGCATCGTGGAGAAAGCCGGGGTTCTTCACGGCGGCCGTGCCGATGATCACATAGGACAGGCCGTTGTCGAGATAGCGCTCGATGGTGTCGAGGTCGCGCAAGCCACCGCCGAGCTGAACCGGGATACGACCCGCGATCTCATCGACAATCGAGCGCACGGCGGACTCGTTGCGGGGGCGCCCGCTCACCGCACCGTTCAAATCCACCAGATGCAGGCGTCGCGCCCCGAGGCTCAGCCAATGGCGCGCCATTTCGGCAGGATCCTCGGAAAAGACCGTGGCGTCGGCCATGTCACCTTGGCGCAGGCGCACGCAGCGCCCATCCTTGAGGTCGATTGCGGGTATCAGCAGCATCGCAGGAACCAGACGAAGAAGATTCGAAAGGGGTCGGGACCTCGGCCATCGCCCCATCGGCAACGCCGCGGTGGGTCGGGCTCAAGGGTCAGGATAGGTTCAGGGTTGCCAGTGAACGAAATTGCGGTAGAGCTGCAACCCGTCGGCCGCGCTCTTTTCCGGGTGAAACTGAGTCGCGACGATGTTATCCCGCGCCACAGCACAGGTAAAGCTCGGCCCGTATCGGGTTTGTGCGATGGCATCGGCAGGCTGCGCCGGAACGACATGATAACTGTGGACGAAATAGAACCGGGAGCCCGAGGCGATGCCTTCCCAGATCGGGTGCTCACGCGTGAACTCGACGCGATTCCAGCCCATATGGGGCACTTTCAGGCGGGTGCCGTCGGACTGAGCGAGCGCCGCTGGCCGGAACCGCAGAACCTGCCCAGGTAGCAGACCGAGGCCCTTCGAAGGGCCTTCCTCGCTCCAGTCAAAGAGCATCTGCTCGCCAATGCACACGCCAAGGAGCGGCCGACTGCGGGCGACCTCGAGCACCGCATCCACCAGACCCGATTCGCTCAGATGGCGCATGCAGTCGGGCATCGCGCCTTGCCCTGGCAGGACCACGCGGTCGGCTGACCGGATCTGGTCAGCGTCGCCGGAGATCCGCACATCGGCCTGGGGCGCAACCTGCGCAAGCGCCCGGGCGACCGAGCGCAGGTTGCCCATTCCGTAGTCGACAACGACGATTCGCTGCTTCATGGCTCCAAGGCGATCTCGGCTGCGGGACTCAGAGCGCTTCCTTGGTCGAGGGTAGTCGATCGGCCGCCCGCGAATCGTGCTCGATTGCCATCCGCAAGGCCCTCGCGAAGGCCTTGAAGATCGTCTCGCATTGATGGTGGGCATTGTCGCCCCGCAGATTATCCACGTGCAGTGTGAGTTGCGCGTGATTGACAAAGCCCTGGAAGAACTCATGGGCGAGGTCGACGTCGAAGCTACCGATCATCGCACGGCGGAATTCGACCTGCCAGATCAACCCGGGACGACCCGAGAGGTCGACCACCACCCTCGACAAGGCCTCATCGAGCGGGACATAGGCATGACCGTAGCGGCGAATGCCGATCTTGTCGCCGATCGCTCGCGCAAAGGCCTGGCCGAGCGTGATGCCGATATCTTCAACCGTATGATGGGCGTCGATGTGCAGATCGCCCAAAGCCTCGACCTCGAGATCGACGAGCCCGTGGCGTGCGATCTGGTCGAGCATGTGGTCGAGAAAGGGCACGCCGCTTGCGAGCTTGCGCTCGCCGCGGCCATCGAGATTGATCCTGACCCGGATGCGGGTCGCGGCGGTATCGCGGGAAACGTCAGCGGTTCGCATGGGCCTGGGCTCGGCAAGGCTGCAACGGGGGCCTC
>CAZAVT010000304.1:4256-4549 GCA_964488395.1 uncultured Burkholderiaceae bacterium
AGGCCGGTCAGAGGGACTGCCTGAGCGCGGCGAGCAGCGCCGCGTTCTCTTCGGCAGTGCCCACCGTCAGACGCAGGCAATTCGACAGCAGTGGGTGCATTGTACCGGCGTCCTTGATCAACACGCCCGCCTCGCGGATACGCTGATGCGCGAGACGGCTGTCCGGCACGCGCACCAGCACGAAGTTGGCGGCCGATTCAAAGACACGTACCCCCGGCAGCCGCGCGAGCTCTGCCGAGAGCAGACCGCGCTCGGCACGCAAGAGGCTCGCCTGCTCGTCGAGAATCTCGCGA
>CAZAVT010000305.1:0-3432 GCA_964488395.1 uncultured Burkholderiaceae bacterium
GAGGTCGAGGAGCATCCCCACGCGGCTGATTCGCAGCTGGCGCGTCGCGGGATCCGCGGCGCGCAGTCGACCTTTGAGGGGATCGATGGGTTCTTTCGCGTCTATCTGCGCGATCAGGTGGATCGCGTCAAGGTCCGCGAGGGTCTGGGCGAGCGATTCGAGCTCACGCAGCTCAGTTACAAGCCCTATCCGTGCTGCCGGTTCAACCACACGGCGATTGAGGCGGCCTTGCGATTGCGTCAGGCGATTGGCGCGCGGCTCGAGACCATCAAGGCGATCCGGGTGGGTCTCAATCACCAGGCTTACCAGGCGGTCTGTACCCCCGAGGCCATCCGGTATTCCCCCAAGACAGTCGTGCAGGCTCAGTTCAGCATTCCTTATACCGTCGCCGCAGCCATGATCGATGGCGAGGTCGGTTTGAGCCATTTCACCGACCGACTGGCCGAGCGCCGCGATATCATCGCGCTCGCCCAGAAGGTCGTCCCGCGTGTCGACGCTGCGATCGAGGCGCGTTATGGGCGATCGATCTCTCCTGCCGAGGTCGAGCTCGAACTGCTTGACGGAACGGTTTTGCGGGAATGGGTCGAGCTGCCGCTGGGGCACCCGGACCGACCGATGTCTTCCGCGGATTTCGATCGCAAGGCAGCCGATTGTTTCAGGGTCAGTGCACGGGCCATGGATCCGCGTTCCCTTGAGCGTCTGCGTCAATGGATCGAGGGGCTTGAGCGCTTGCCTGATGCGACGGCACTGACCCGGTTCAACGATCTGTCGAGGAGCGTCTGATGGCGGCTGCTCGGTCTCGGGGCGCCCAGTTGCGCCGAGCGCTTTGTCTGGGTGCAGGCGGGACAGCCCTGTCAGCGCTTCTCACTCGACCGGCGACTGGCCTTGCCCAGGGGTACCCCAATCGGCAGATTCGGCTGGTGGTGCCCTTCCCGCCGGGGGGGGCCGTCGATCTTCTAGGGCGCGCGATCGGGCAGGCACTTTCCGAGCAGCTCGCCGTGCCGGTCGTGATCGACAATCGGCCGGGCGCGAGCGGTGTGATCGGCACTCAGGCGGTGATCCAGGCTCCAGCCGATGGCTACACGGTGCTCCTCTGCTACGACGGCACGCTGACGATCAATCCGGTGGTCTCCAAGGTGCCGTTCGACACCTTGCGGGATCTCGCACCGGTCACGCGACTGGTCAATTCACCGATCATTTTTGCAGTGGGCGCGGCGGTACCTGCGCGAAATTTCGAGGAACTAAAGCGTCTTGCGCAGCAGTCAGCGGTGACCTATGCGACCAGCGGCACGGCCTCGACGCCGCACATGTTCGGCGAACTGGTTCGACTCCAAACGGGCCTCAACTGGACCCATGTTCCCTACAAGGGTGCAGGCCAAGCAATCGCCGATGTCCTGGGTGGCAGCGTGACTGGCGTCCTGACGACGGTCTCGACGGTCGACAAGTACCTGCGCGCAGGACAGATGCGCGGCCTCTTCATCAGTGGGCCCGAGCGCAGCAAGGCCGCGCCATCAGTGCCGACCGTTGGCGAACTGGGCTTTGCGGATGCTCAATCACAAACGTGGTTTGGCGTCTTGGTTGCGGCGGCGACGCCGGCCTCAGTCGTCGATCGCCTGAACCGGGAAATTGGCCTCGCGCTGGGCAAGCCCGACTTGCGGGAGCGGCTGCTTGCGCTCGGTTTCGATCCGGTGGGCAACAGCCCCGCGCAGTTTCATGCCGACATCGAAGCGGACCTGAAACGGTGGGCGCAGGTTGCCACCCGCGCCGGCATTCGTCTGGATTGAAGGCGTTCAAGGAAAGTCATGCCTCATTGCCCCATGCACCTGTCAGTGCCGGTGTCCAGCCTCGAGCGTGCCCGTGAGTTCTATGGGCGATTGCTGGGCTGCTCGGAGGGCCGAAGCGCGAGCGACCGGATCGATTTCGATTTCTTCGGCAATCATCTGGTGACTCACCTGGAGCCGGTCGAAGCGAGCCATGCCACCCGGGTCGTCATCTCCAGTGGTTACGAGACGCCCGTTCGGCACTTCGGCGCGCTGGTCGATCGAGCGCTCTGGCAAGCGATCGCCGACCGATTGAGCGAGGCAGGGGTACGCTTTGCCATGCCGCCTCAGGTGATCTTTGCGGGCGAGGTCCGAGAGCAGGCGATCTTCCTGGCCGACGATGGATGCGGCAACTTTGTTGAGTTCAAGTCGCAGCCAGCCGCACGGGTCTTTGCGAGAGCCTGAGCTCAAGAAAGGCCTGTCGCGTCAGCCGGTCACCCCTGATCGGTAGGCGGGATCGGTGCATGCCAGTTGCATCAGCAGCAGATCTGCGCCGCAGCCGTCCGCGTGGACGGCGTCAAGCTGTTCTCCGGGCCTCAGGAACAGACTCTCCCAGCGTAGCAGCCGAGTCACGCCGGTCGTCGATTCAAAGGTCATCGCGCCGGACAGCACAAGGACGAAGCGGCCGCCACTTCGCTCGTCTGACTGAAGCAGGCAGGTTTTGCCCGGTGCCAGTGTCAGTCGAATGGCCTCGATGTGGTCCGGTTGATCCTTGATCAGGTCGTTCCGCTGACTTGCTGTGAGTGACGCGATCGCGTTGTCCTTGATGACATCGAGCGGGCCCGCGTGCAACTGCCGCTTCGGTCCCCGACGCAGCGAAGCGCGATCAGGGCCAGGATAGAGGGGGCCCTTGTCGAACGCCGTGCGTAGCGTGAAGTAAGCGAGCCCCTCCGGACCCGATACCAGCGGGCCATAGCCCGTGTAGGCGCCCGCATAGTGAATGCTGTAGGGCTGGATTGGGTGCGGACCCAGACGCCCGCTACCTTGCACCACCACCTGAAATTCGTTCTGGCGGTGAAAGTGGGTGGCGACGCTGTAGTTGGGTGGTTGCTCGACCAGAAACACGGTGGGTGCAAAGGCGAGGTCCTCGCCGTTGTGCATCCATTCCCCTTTTCCGAACAGCGTGCCGTCGGGCATGGGGACCTGACGCCGATGACGTTGCCAACTGGCGGCGGTTCCAATCATGACCATGAATCGCGTCCCCTGAAGTGTTCGCCCCTCAGCGGAGCGATCGATTGTCACGCGCAGTCAGCGCCCGCTGCGCTCGGTCGGGTCAGCCATCGCCGTGACGGACCGGGCCGCGCTTCGTGTAGATCATCACGGCGATCAGCACCATGCTGAGCGAGGCGATGGCTAAGGCTGCGCTGATACCGACCTGGCTCGCCAGCGAGCCCCAAAGGGCAGCACCAAGCGCATTCGCGCCCAGCATGCAGCCCATGTAGATGGACATGCCACGGGCGCGCAAGGGGTCGGGCAAATTCAATTGCGCTCCTGTGGTGAGCGTGTTGCCCGTCCCGGTCCAGGCCATGCCGGCGATAAACATTCCCAGGGTCGATAGCCATAACCAGGGCGAGAAAGCGAGGATCAGCATGGCGCCAGCAATGATCAGACT
>CAZAVT010000305.1:3456-4548 GCA_964488395.1 uncultured Burkholderiaceae bacterium
AAAGAGCACGCGTTCTGGGCGAACGGCATTGCGCAGGCGTGGCAGGACCACCAAGCAGACGAATACCGCACCGGCACCCAAGGCGCCGAACAGCAGCGCGTAGTCGGTTGGATCGTCCGGGTCAAGCCGACGCGCAACGAGCGGCAGCAGTGCGAGCAGGATCGTCGAATGACCAAAAAAAAGCGTGGTCCGCAGGATCACCGATCGCATCGCGGTGCTATGCACGACGTGGCGAAGGCCCTCGGCGATCCCGGCAAACAGGCCTGCGGGTTGACTGCGGGGCACGGTGGGTTGACGCCGCCACTTGAGTAGGGCGAGGCAGCCTGCGAGCGCGATCACGGCATTGAGCGCATACACGGCTGCCGTACCAGCCGTGGCGATCAGCAGGCCGGCGATCCCGGGGCCGATCACGCGAGAGCAATTCAAGGCGACCGAGTTGAGCGCCAAAGCCTGGGGTAACTGGTTGCGCGGTACAGTCTCGGGCAGGGCGCCTGCGATGCCGGGGTTACGCATGGCAAATCCAATGCCACTGGCAAAGCTCAGGGTTAAAAGCAGCATTGGGCTCAGATGGCCCGAGAGCAGCACGGCGCATGCGAGGACCGCAGCGGCTGCAATACAGAGCTGCGATACGATGATGTAGCGACGGCGGTCGGTCATGTCCGCGATCGCGCCCAGTGGTAGTCCCAGAAGAAAGGTGGGCAGGGTGGACGCGCTTTGCACGAGTGCCACCATCAGCGGCGACGTGGTCATGCCGATCATCAGCCAGCCAGCGGCGACGTCGGTCATCCAGGTCGCGAGCGTGGCCGAGAGGGACACGCTCCAGAGGATGCGATAGGCCGGGCTCGAAAATGGCGCGAGCGCGGAAGTGTCAAAGGCGGGTTCGGGGCCGTGGCTCATCGGGACCGCTGCGCCGCGAGGCGTCGCGTAACTGGTCAATCCTCATTTTGGGCGCACCGCAGCCCCGGGTGCAAGCGTTGCCTTCGTGATGCCCCGGTACACTGGAGGGTGTCAGGATCAATCCCCCCGCCGCCGACCCCTCAAGATGAGACTCAACGCATGGAGTCATCGATGCCTAAAGCCTATGGGATCAGT
>CAZAVT010000306.1:0-1084 GCA_964488395.1 uncultured Burkholderiaceae bacterium
CGACGCGGCCCAGTCGGTGCTGGACAACCGGATCTTCTACCTGTTCACGCAGAACACCTTCAGCGTGATGAACAACGACGTGCTGATCTCGATCCCGCTGTTCTTATTCATGGGATACATCATCGAGCGCGCCAACATCCTCGACCGACTATTCTTCAGCTTGCAGATCGGGTTGCGCTTCGTCCCGGGGTCCATGGCCGTTGCGGCCCTCGTGACCTGCACCTTTTTCGCGACGGCTACCGGGATCGTTGGTGCCGTCGTGACGCTGATGGGTCTGATCGCACTCCCCTCGATGCTCAAGGCCGGTTACGACCAGAAGCTGGCTGCAGGAGTGATCACCGCTGGCGGCACCTTGGGCATCCTGATTCCTCCATCGATCCTGCTGATCGTCTATGCGGCAACCGCGAGTGTGTCAGTGGTCAAGCTCTACGCCGCGACGCTGCTGCCAGGTTTCCTGCTGGCCGGCCTGTACATGGTCTATGTGATTTCCCGGGCGGTGCTCAATCCCGCGATGTGCCCCAAGCCGGAGGGCCTGGACCGATATGGGGTTAGCGAGAGCCTGATGCTGGTACTGAAGGCTTTCGTGCCGCTGGCGGCACTGATCCTGTCGGTGCTGGGCTCGATCCTTTTCGGGCTCGCTACGCCCAGCGAGGCAGCTGCCATGGGCGCGCTGGGCGGGATCGTGCTCGCGATCGCCTACCGCGCGTTTACTTGGGAACGGCTGCGCGAGTCGGTTTATCTGACAGCCCGAGCCTCGGCGATGGTCTGTTTTCTCTTTGTCGGTTCGGCGACCTTCGCCTCCATCTTTGGCTACCTCGGCGGCGAGCAGCTGGTGAAGGACATTTTCGTTTCGCTGGACCTGAGCTCGCTACAGTTCCTGATCCTGTCGCAGATCATCATCTTCATTCTCGGCTGGCCACTTGAGTGGACCGAGATCATCATCATTTTCGTGCCCATCTTCCTGCCACTGCTCAAGCACTACGAGGTTGATCCGCTGATGTTCGGGGTGCTCCTTGCGGTCAACCTGCAAACCGCGTTCCTGTCCCCACCCATGGCGATGTCGGCTTACTACCTGAAGGGGATC
>CAZAVT010000306.1:1094-3281 GCA_964488395.1 uncultured Burkholderiaceae bacterium
CAAAGGCCTCGAGCTCAGTACGATCTTCCAGGGGTGCTACCCCTTTGTGGCGATCGTCTTGGTCACCCTGGCTCTGACCTACATCTTTCCAGGTCTGGTGAACTACCTCCCGGATCAATTCTTCAATCAGGTCGAGGAAATCCCTTATGACCCGAACGACAAGTCGGTCGTCAATCCGGACATCTTCAAGAGCATGAAATAGACGCTCATGGCAACCGCCCGTGCACTTCATGAGCTCGGTGCGCTCGAGTTGAGCGAGCGACTCGCCTCTGGCGCGATGGGCCTATCGGCGACCATCGAGCACTTCCTCGGAGCCGCTCAGGCCTCTCAGCCGAACCTGCGGGCCTTTGCTCACCTCGACGAGCGGGTGATCCGTCTGCAGGCCGAACATCTCGAGGCCAGTCGAGCCCGCGGCGAGGCCTGCGGAGCGCTCTATGGCGTCCCGATCGGTATCAAGGACATCATCGATACGATCGACTTTCCCACAGAGTTCGGCAGCGCACTGCACGCCGGACGCTATCCAGTGGCCGATGCCACGGTCGTGCGGCGCCTGCGCGAGGCGGGAGCGGTGATCTTCGGCAAGACAACCACCTCGGAATTCGCAATCGCGACGCCCTCGCCGACCCGCAATCCGCATCGCCATGACCGAACCCCGGGGGCTTCCTCTGCCGGGTCCGCAGCCGCGGTCGCAGCTGGCCTCGTTCCGGTCGCCCTGGGCTCGCAGACCAATGGTTCGATGATTCGCCCAGCGTCGTTCTGCGGCGTCTACGCGTTCAAGCCGACGCGAGGACTGGTGCCCCGCACCGGGGTTCTCGACCAGTCGCCGACTCTGGATCAGATGGGTGTCTTCGCGCGCAACATCGAGGATCTCGCGGCAGTCGCCGAGGTGATCAGCGGCGACGACGGTATCGATCTCTCCTGCCGCGGCCTCCCGCCGCGTAGCCTGCTCGAGGTCAGCCGGAGCACCCCACCGCTTCAGCCGCGATTTTGCTTCGTCCGGACCCCGTGGTGGCCCAGGATGAGCGAAGAGGCGCGTGAGGCCTGCGATGCCCTGGTCGAGGTGATGGAAGGCGTGGTCGTGCGAACGGAGTTGCCCGAAGTGGTCGAGCGGGCCGTTGACTGGCATCAGACCATCAACAACGCAGAGCTGGCTCACTGCCTACGTCATGAGCGGGCCCGCAGCCCGGACGGATTCGGCGCTGCGCTCATGGAGCGGCTACAGCGCGCTGATTCGATCAGGGCAATCGATTATCTTCAGGCTGTCGAACGGATCCCCCATGTCTCGAGCGCGTTCGACGAATATTTCGAGCGTTTTGATGCAATCCTGACCCCTGCAAGCTTGGGCGCTGCCCCACCGATCGAAACATCGACTGGCGACCCGATCATGCAGACGGTTTGGAGCCTCGCGGGTCTGCCGTCGGTCAACCTTCCGCTCATCACGCTCGCTCATGACCTACCGATGGGCATTCAGGCCATCGGGCCCGCCGGGCAGGACGGCCGGCTGCTTCGCGCCTGCCGCTGGCTGGTGGACACCTTCATCGAAAGGACCCGCAATTGAAGACCGTCGAGCGTTTTTCGATCCTGTTTGGGCTGGCCCTGCTCCTGGCCTTCTTCGCGCCCTACATCTGGAAGCTCACGCAGTGGGATATCACACTCATTCTGGTGGGCGGCGTCGCTCTGGCGACCTGGGACGCGATCGGTCAGCTCAAGTAGGAGCAAGGCGTGAGCACCGTCCACAAGCTCTCCGATGAGGCGCTCGACTGCTGGCGCAGCCCAGCGGTAGCGGCACTGCGTGAAGATCTCGCACTCGCTCTGCGTGCGGCGCATTTCCATGGTCTGTCGGAAGGGGTCTGCAATCACTTCAGCGTGACTGCCGCACGAAACTGTGTGCTCCACACCCACATGCCCTACGCCACCGCACTCACGCTGACAGGGCAGCGGGCGCCCGATACGACCCTGTCTCAGAACGCCATGCGATTCCATGACCGGATCGCGATCGACCCACTCTACAATGGCCTAGCGCTCAGCGCTGCCGAAGGGGAGCGTATGGCCCGTCAGGCGAGCGGTCGAGACGTCCTCTTTCTCGCCAACCATGGCGTGATCGTCTGCGGTGACCGGATCGACTACGCCTACGATGACCTTTATTATCTCGAGCGCACCTGTTTGCATGAGGTGCTTGCCCGGTCG
>CAZAVT010000306.1:3353-4487 GCA_964488395.1 uncultured Burkholderiaceae bacterium
CATCCTTCACCCAGTCTCCCCTTCGCCTTGCTGCCTGCGTCATGACGGCGATGGCGGCCTTTTCCTTTGTCTCAGACCTCAGGGCGCAGACCATCGGCCCGGTCCATGTCTTCTCCGAAAAGGACGACGAGGACAACGAGAAATGTGGCCTACCCAATGCGACCATGGTCGCCACGGCCGAGGCCGCGTTGCGTTACAACCGGGTCACGCTGACAGACAACAGCACAGCACGCAAATCGGGATTGTTCGTCTACGTGAATCTCGGCCTGCTCGAGGATCGATCCAATTGCATCTACTCGCTTCGCACCGAGTTCAAGGACTATCGGAGGGTCAGCATCCCGGGCCCGGACAAGTCACTCGCTGCGAGCGTGACATGGTGTGACAAGACCAGCTATGGCACCTTTGCCAAGAACGTCCTGCCAACGAGGCTGACCGAGACGCTCCGCCGGCAGATCGACACTTGCATGAGCGAAATCGAAAAGGGCATCCGGGAAGCAGGCCGCTCATGAGGGGTGGGGGCTGGCAGTTCTGGATCGATCGCGGCGGGACCTTCACCGACATCGTTGCCCGCACACCCGACGGCCAGATCCAAACCCACAAACTGCTCAGCGACAACCCTGAACACTATCGGGATGCAGCCGTCGCCGGCATCCGGCATCTCTTGGGACTCTCCCCTGGAGCGCCGGTGCCCGGTCGGCTCATCGACTGCGTCAAGATGGGGACCACGGTCGCCACCAACGCGCTTCTCGAGCGAAAGGGTGAGCCGACGCTGCTGGTGACGACGCGGGGATTTCGGGACGCACTGAGGATTGCTTACCAGAATCGCCCGCGGCTTTTCGATCGCCACATCGTCTTGCCCGAACTCCTCTACCGTCAGGTGATCGAGGCCGACGAGCGCGTCGATTGGGCGGGGGAGATTCTCCTTCCGCTCGATCGCGAGCGGCTGCGTCGGGACCTGGCGGCAGCCTATGAAACCGGACTGCGCAGCGTGGCCATCGTTTTCATGCACGGCTATCGCTTCACAGAGCACGAGCGCATCGCCGCGGAACTGGCGCGGGGCTGCGGGTTTGAGCAGGTCAGCACCAGCCACGAGACCAGCCCCCTGATGAAATTCGTCAGCCGGGGCGACACCAC
>CAZAVT010000307.1:0-587 GCA_964488395.1 uncultured Burkholderiaceae bacterium
CCGCCACGGTCGAGTTCGTCGACATCGCGGGCCTGGTCGCGGGCGCCTCCAAGGGCGAGGGCCTGGGCAACCAGTTCCTGGCCAACATCCGCGAGACCGATGCGATTGCTCATGTGGTCCGCTGCTTCGAAGATGGCAATGTCGTTCACGTGAGCGGGCGAATCGATCCGCTGTCCGATATCGAAGTCATCAACACAGAGCTCGCGCTTGCGGACCTCGCCACCGTCGAAAAGGCACTCGTTCGTTACTCGAAGGTCGCCAAGGCGGGCGGAGACAAGGAGGCACAACGCCTGGTCGTGGTGCTCGAGAAGTGCATGACCGCACTCGACCAGGCAAGGCCTGTCCGCTCGCTCGATCTATACGATGAGGAAAAGGCACTGATCAAACCGCTCTGCCTCATCACGGCCAAGCCGTCCATGTACATCGCCAACGTCCGCGAGGACGGCTTCAAGGACAACCCGCACCTTGCTGCGGTCGAGCGGCTGGCCGCGAGCGAGTCCTCCCTCGTCGTGCCCGTGTGCGCAGCGATCGAGGCCGAGATCGCCGACCTCGACGAGGCCGACAAGGAAGTCTTCCTCGCCGACATG
>CAZAVT010000307.1:597-991 GCA_964488395.1 uncultured Burkholderiaceae bacterium
TCTGAACCGGGTGATCCGCGCGGCCTTCAAGCTCCTGGGGCTGCAGACCTATTTCACCGCGGGCGAAAAGGAAGTGCGCGCCTGGACGGTACGCGTGGGGGCGACCGCACCCCAGGCTGCCGGCGTGATCCACACCGACTTCGAACGCGGATTCATCCGCGCCGAGACCATTGCCTATGATGACTACATCGGCTGCAAGGGAGAGAACGGCGCCAAGGAAAAGGGGCGCATGCGCCTGGAGGGCAAAGATTACATCGTGCGCGACGGCGACGTGATGCACTTCCGGTTCAACGTCTGAGTTGGCGCCACCCCGTTCGCTGCCTGTTCAGGAGACCGTACGCATGAAGCTGCTGTTCATCATCGATCCGATCGAGTCGCTGAAGACTTACAAGGA
>CAZAVT010000307.1:1001-4455 GCA_964488395.1 uncultured Burkholderiaceae bacterium
GCAGCTTTGCAATGATGGTCGAAGCCGCGCGGCGCGGTCATCACCTTTCGGTCTGCGAGCAACCCCAGGTCGGCTTTCGTGACTCGCGGGTGATGGCCCGCGCCAGTGAACTCAAACTGCTCGACCCCTCGGGCCATGCGGCCCAGTGGTGGCAGCTCCTTGAGCCGGTCGATACCGCACTCGCGGATTTTGATGCAGTGTTGATGCGCAAAGACCCGCCCTTCGACCCCGAGTACCTCACGACCGTGTGGCTCCTCGATCGTGCGGTGGCACAAGGCGCGCGGGTCTTCAACGCGCCGAGCTCGCTCCTTTCCCACAATGAAAAGCTGGCGATCCTCGAGTTCGGAGCCTTTACGGCGCCCACGCTGGTCAGCCGTGATCCGGCAGACCTGCGCGCCTTCGTTACCGAGCATGGCGAAGCTGTGTTCAAGCTGCTCGACGGCATGGGCGGCTCATCGATCTTTCGCGCGCGACGCGATGATCCGAACCTATCCGTCATCATCGAGACCATGACCCGGCTCGGCGAACGCACCGTCATGGCGCAGCGCTTTCTCCCTGAGATCGCCCAGGGTGACAAGCGGATCCTCCTGATCGGCGGTGAGGTCATTCCGTTCTGTTTGGCGCGAATCCCGCAGGCCGGCGAGTCGCGAGGCAATCTCGCCGCCGGAGGCCGCGGCGAAGCACGCCCGCTGACCGACCGTGATCGCGAGATCGGACAGACGCTCGCGCCGATCCTCGCCGCGCGAGGTTTGCTGCTGGTAGGCTTGGACGTGATTGGGCAGTGCCTCACTGAAGTCAACGTGACCAGCCCAACCTGCTTTCGGGAGATCATGGATCAGACTGGCTTCCCAGTGGCCGCTCGATTCATTGATGCCGTCGAGGCGGCGAGCACGGCTCGCTGAGCGCGGAGGACGCGCCGATGATCGGAATCCTGCTCGTCTCTCACGAGCCCTTGGGGACGGCCTTGCTCAACTGCACGCGACACATCTTCGGCCGGCTGCCCGTGCAACTGGCCGCGCTCGATGTGGTGCCCGACGAGGACCCGCAGGCGGCACTCCAGGCCGCACGTGAGCTGCTCGCCCGCATCAACGATGGCAGCGGCGTCGTGGTGTTGACGGATGTGTTTGGCGCCACGCCCTCGCGAATTGCCGCATGCCTGAAGGAACCCGAACGGGTCGAGGTGCTCGCCGGGGTCAATCTGCCGCTCCTCATCAAGGCCCTGAGCCACCGCCGGGAGCCGCTCGACGAACTGATCGGTAAGCTCATCGAGGCGGGACAACAGGCCATCATGCAAGTACCGATCGTCGCCGAGGAGCCGCGTGAATCGGGGAGCGAACATGCAGATCGCTGAGATCGAGGTCGTCAATCCGCTCGGGCTGCACGCCCGCCCCTCGGCGCGACTGACGGCGCTCGCGGGACGCTATCGCTCGGAGGTCTGGATCAGCCGGGGCGCTCGCCGGGTCAATGCCAAGAGCATCATGGGAGTGATGATGCTCGCCGCCTCCCGGGGCACGATGCTGCGGCTTGAGACCGACGGCCCGGATGAGGTCGAGGCGCTCGAAGCAATCCGCGCGCTGTTCGCATCGGGCTTTGGCGAGCCGGGCTGAGGCGAGCATGTTCAGCCTGCAAGGTGCAGCCATCGGCGGAGGCGTGGTCATCGACCGCGCGCGGGTCATCGAATCCGGAAGCCGGGACATCGAGCGCCGGCGCATCGAGCCTGGCCAGATCGGGCTCGAGACGACTCGGCTCGACGAGGCGCTTGCCCAGGTCAAGGCCGAGTTACAGGGCCTGGCTGGACAGCTGCCGCCGAGCGCACCGAGCGAGGCGGCCGCGCTCCTCGAAGTGCACGCCATGATCCTGGATGATCCAGCGCTGGCCGGCACGGCGCGGACGACAATCGCCGAACAACTCTGGAACGCCGAGTGGGCCGTGTGGACCCAGGCTACGCAACTGGCCGCCCAATTCGCGAGCCTGGAGGACCCTTACCTGCGTGAACGCGGTCGTGACGTCGAGCAGGTGGCCGATCGGGTACTGAGGGCGCTTTCGGGGACTCGGGTCGACGCGAGCGTCCAGGCCACGAGCGGTATCATCGTCGCGCGTGACATCGCACCGGCCGACATGCTCATCATGCGCGGAGCGACCGGGTTCGTGACCGAGCAAGGCGGGAGCACCTCACACAGCGCCATCCTCGCGCGCGGCATGAACGTCCCAGCCGTGATGGGAGCAGCCGGGGCGTGCGAGCTGATCTCCGATGACGACTGGCTGATCCTTGACGGCGACGCCGGTCTGGTGATCGTTGCTCCCGACCCCCGGGTGCTCGCCGAATACCGGGCCCGGCAGGCCGCTGGCGAACGGGAGCGGGAGCGCCTGCAACGGCTGGTGAGTGTTCAGGCGCGCACGCTCGACGGCGTGTCGGTGGGCCTGTTCGCCAACATCGAACGGCCCGAAGAGGCCGAGGAGGCCGTCGCAGAAGGCGCACAGGGCGTGGGGCTGTTTCGCTCCGAGTTTCTGTTCATGAATCGCGACGAGCTACCTGACGAACAAGAGCAGTTCGAGGCCTATCGCCAGGTCGTCGTCGCCATGGCGGGCCGGCCTGTCACGATCCGTACGATCGACGTCGGAGCCGACAAGCTGCTCGAGGGTTCGAGCGCACTCACGTCACCCAATCCGGCGCTCGGTTTGCGCGCGATCCGCTACGCGCTTGCCGCGCCAGCGATGTTTCTCGCACAGGTCCGGGCCATTCTGCGCGCCTCGGCCTTCGGGCCGGTGCGCCTGCTGATTCCCATGGTCGCCCATGATCACGAGGTGAGTGCCACGCTCTCGCTGATCGATCGCGCGCGCGAGGAACTACGCGAACGCGGCCAGGCTTACTCCCCTGATCTCCCCGTGGGCGTGATGATCGAGGTCCCCGCCGCCGCGCTATGCGCACCGCATTTCGCCAAGCGGGTCGATTTCCTGTCCATCGGCACCAACGATCTGGTGCAGTACACCCTTGCCATCGATCGTTCTGACCATGAGGTGGCCGCGTTGTATGACCCCTTCCACCCGGCCGTGCTCAGGCTGATCGCTGGTACCTTGCGTGCAGCACGCAAGGCCGGCAAGCCCGTTTCGGTCTGTGGCGAAATGGCAGGAGATCCGGCGGCGACCCGGCTTCTGCTCGGCATGGGCCTTACCGAGTTCTCGATGCAACCGGCGAGCCTGTTGCGGGTCAAGCGGGAAGTACTGCGCGCCGATGTGTCGCAACTCACCGCGCGGGTCTCGCGGCTCGTGGCCAGTGACGATCCAGTGCGCACCAGTTTGCTGCTTGAGCGGCTGCGCGAGCCAGCAGCGGCACTTGCCGCAAATGGCAGGGGAATCGTTTGACAGCCAGGATGGCTGCGCTACACTCAATCGTCTTTCGTCGCGCCGATTTGATGTCTAGCTTGCGGGCGCGTAACAAATCCGGCTAAAGCGG
>CAZAVT010000308.1:0-4449 GCA_964488395.1 uncultured Burkholderiaceae bacterium
GGGCCGCCTCAACCAGTCGGTCCTCGACGAGGCCCTGCACCGGATCGAGAGACCGCTGCGTCTGGACACGCGACGCTGGTCGGTCGCGTCGATCCTGTCGAAGAAATTCTCGGCCGGCGCCACCCATGTCGTGGTCGACATCCCCTATGCGCCCCAGGGCAAGGTTGCCGACCTCGAGAGCGCCCGGGCGCTCGGCGATGTGTTCGAAGCGGTGGGCGCTCAGCTCGGCCTCACCGTCCGGGCCTATCCGAGTGACGCGTCAGCGCCCATCGGGCGCGGCATTGGCCCGGCGCTCGAAGCCCGCGATGTGCTGCAGGTCCTCGAAGCGCATCAGGATGCGCCAGCCGATTTGCGCGAGAAGTCGCTTTTCTTTGCGAGCCGGGTGATCGCCCTGGATCCGGCACTCGGTGGGGACCTGGCCCGGGCCGAACGACGCGCCGAGGAGCTCTTGCGAAAAGGCGCGGCGCGCGAGGCGCTCGATCGCATCGTCGCGGCACAGGGTCGCAAGAACTGGCCGGATGAGTCCCAGCTGGGCGAGCGGCTCGTGCGCGCACCGCGCACGGCGCGCATCAAGGCGGTCCATGCCCAGCGGATCAGCGCGATCGCTCGCCACGCGGGCGCGCCAGGCGACCCGCTGGCGGGCGTCGACCTGCTGACTCGCCCTGGCGATGCAGTGCTTGCTGGCGATCTGCTCTACCGAATCCAGGGCACCGAACCAGGCGCGCTCGATGCGGCCGCAGTCCAGGCGGCACATGACGCTGGTTTCGAATTCGACTGAGAGGAGCCCTCGCCTTCGCCCTTGATGGACCGCTGCACGCGGGCCCGCGGAACGAGCCCGTCCGGCTCGGTGAGCTCAACGGGTGGCGGGAGGCCTGCGACCCACCGTGAGCTGAACCTCGATCTCGCGCCCCTCACCCACCAAACGCAGGCGCGCCGCCGACCCGGGAGCCAGACGGGCGATCCAGTCGAGCATCACCGCCGTACTCGCAATCGGGCGGCCTTCGATCTCGGTCACGATGTCACCACGACGCACACCAGCGAGATCAGCCGGACCACCGCGCAGCACCCCGACGATGAGCGGGGCACGGACCCGGGGCAGTCGAAAGGCGGTGATCAGCTCCTCGGTGAGATCGACCGGCTCGACCCCGATGTAGCCGCGCGTCACCACACCATCACGGATCAATTGATCAAGCACCTGGCGGGCCGTAGCCACGGGTATCGCAAAGCCGATGCCCAGCGAGCCCCCGCCGCCTGAATAGATGGCGGTGTTGATCCCGATCAGTCGACCCGCGCTATCGATCAGCGCTCCGCCGGAATTGCCAGGGTTGATGGCCGCGTCGGTCTGGATGAAGTTCTCAAAGGTGTTGATGCCCAACTGATCGCGGCCCAGCGCGCTGACAATGCCCTGGGTGACGGTTTGCCCGACGCCGAAGGGGTTGCCGATTGCGAGCACGACATCGCCGACCCGAACTAATTCAGAATCGCCAAACTCGATGGCCGGCAGGTCACGACCATCGATTCTGAGCACCGCCAGGTCGGTTTCGGGATCACTTCCGACCAACCGAGCGGCGGCACGACTGCCGTCGGCAAGCATCACCTCAATGGCGGGAGCGCCTTCGATGACATGGTGATTGGTGAGAATGATGCCTTCGCGCGCCACGATCACGCCCGAACCCAGACTGGTGGACTGACGCTCGCCGGATGGCCGGCGCGACGCCATGCCCGCACCGCGGTGGGTTGCGCGGCCGCGATCGAGGGTCACGCTGTAGATGTTGACGACCGCCGGGATCGCGCGCTGAGCCGCGACGGCATATGACAGAATGTCCGAGCGGGGCATGGATCGGGTCGCGGGCCCGGCCGTCGGTTCACCGCGCGCCGGCGCAACGGAGCGATCGGGCCCCGGTACGCTCTCGGAGTCTCCCTGGGTTGCGCCTCGCAGGTGCACGGGCAGCCATTGGGGCCTGAACGCCGAGAGCACCCAGACGACGGCAACGCTCACCGTCACCGCTTGAGCAAACAGTAACCAGAGTTTCTTCAGCATGGGCCAACAGCGACAGGCGCTCAGCCAGACGGGCGAGCGGGAACGATCAGGCGTGGATGTGACGGCTCTGACCAGCTGGTTTGAGGACCTGCTCGAGCCGGGCCGCTTCGTCGATTATTGTCCAAACGGACTGCAGGTGGAAGGCCGGCGCAGGATTCGCCGCATCGTCAGTGGGGTCAGCGCAAGCCTCGCCCTGATCGAGGCGGCAGCCGCCCGCCGCGCCGACGCGCTGCTGGTCCATCATGGCTGGTTCTGGAAAGGCGAGAATCCCTGCCTCACGGGTGTGAAAGGCACCCGAGCGCGCTTGCTCATCGATCACGGCCTGCATCTGTTCGCCTTCCATCTGCCGCTTGACGCGCATCCGGAAGTCGGCAACAACGTGACCCTCGGCGAGCGGCTCGGCTGGGGAGTCGACGGTCGTACCGGTCGCGACGGACTGATCGTCTGGCACCAGTTCAAGCGAGCTCGTAAGAGCAGCGACCTCGCGATGCGGCTCGAGGAGCGGCTTGGGCGAACACCGCTTCTGGTGGGTGCGCTCGATCGGCCGATCCACCGACTCGCCTGGTGCACGGGCGGCGCTCAGGACATGATCGAGGCAGCAGCCGCCGCCGGTGCAGATGCGTTCATGAGTGGCGAAATCTCAGAGCGAACCACCCATCTGGCGCGCGAACTGGGGATCGTCTATCTGGCCGCGGGCCACCACGCCACCGAGCGATTTGGCGTACAGGCGCTGGGCGAGCGAGCGGCACGAGAACTCGACCTGACCCACGAATTCGTCGACGATCCCAACCCTGTTTGAAGCAGGCTGCTCCCGCGGGGGGCGCCTGCGCGAATGCCCTCAGACAGGCCCGCTGCGGCCTGGCGGGGACGCCTCGCTGCCAGCGGCGCCGCCACCGGCCGCCGGGCTCGCCGAATCGGACGCCCCTGCATCTGCCGCCTCCTCGTCAGCGCGCTTCCTGCTGTACGCCTTGAGAAAGCCCGACAGAAAGATGCCTAGTTCGTACAGCAGAATCAGCGGGATCGCGAGCATGAACTGGCTCAGCACATCGGGCGGGGTCAACACGGCAGCAACGATGAAGGCACCAACGATGACGTAGCGGCGCGCCGAGCGCAGTTGGTCGGTGGTGACCATGCCGAGTTTCACGAGCAGCATCTCGACCACCGGCACCTCGAAGCTCAGCCCGAATCCGAAGAACATCGCCAGCGTGAAGTCCCAGTATTTCTGCAGGTCCTGCATCACCTCGGCACCCGTTCCCGCCGCAAACGAGAAGAAAAACTTATAGGCGGCTGGAAGCACGAACCAGTAAGCGAAGCTGATCCCGACCACCAGGAAGAAAACGCTCGACAGGATCAGCGGCAGGGCAAAGCGCTTTTCATGGGCATAAAGACCTGGCGCGACAAAGGCCCAGGCTTGGTAGAGCACCCAGGGAAGCGAGAACAACAGGGCCGACAGGAAGGCGACCTTGGTGAGCGTAAAGAAAGCGCCTTCGCCGGCCAGGAAAACCGGTTTGGACCCTGGTGGCAGGGCGTCGTAAAGCGGCAGCGACAGAAACCACATGATGTCGCGAGAGAAGTAGAAGCACACGCCGAACATGACCAGCACGACGATCATCGAGCGGATGATCCGGTCGCGCAGCTCAACCAGGTGTGAGATGAAGCTTTCTTCCTCGGCCATGGTGGTCGGCGCTCAGCGGTAGAAACGACGCTTGGGACGCTTGCGGCGCAACTCGCGGTCGCGCTCGATGCGCCGTTCACGGATGCGCTCGCGAGTCCTGCGAGTTGCGTAAATACGGTCCCAGTCGGTCTGCTTGGGCGCAGGCGACGAGTTGTCGGTGATCGACGTGGCGATCGTGTCAAGCTCGGTCTGTGCGCCCTCGACGGCCGAGCGAACCGAGCTCTCGACCTCGCGCGCTGCCGAGGTGACCTGGGTCTGAAGCTTGCGCAGGTCCTCCAGATCCATCTGCCGGTTGATGTCGGCCTTGACGTCGGAGACGTAGCGCTGGAGCTTGCCGATCCATTGACCGAACTGGCGAGCCACCCTCGGCAGCCGTTCGGGCCCTAGCACCACGAGTGCGACCACCGCGGCGACCGCCATCTCGGAAAACCCCAGATCGAACATTTGATCAGACTCGGGGGGAGGATTGCCCGGGCAGGCAAGGACGACCGTCAGAAAGCAAACGAGCGGCCGCGCAAGGCCGCTCGCTCACGGGCGGCAAAAACCGCTCGTCAGGTCTTTTCCCGAGCTTCGACATCGATGGTGGTCTTGGCCGTCGCTGCAGCAGGGGGCGGGACTTGCTGCGGCGGCGTCTGGGGGGGCGCCGGCGCATCGGCTGCGGCCTTTTCGGCGGAGCCGTCCTTCATCCCGTCCTTGAACCCCTTGACCGCACCGCCGAGATCCGACCCGATGT
>CAZAVT010000309.1:0-4408 GCA_964488395.1 uncultured Burkholderiaceae bacterium
CGCACATGGCCGCGATGAAGGACCAGGCCATCGTCTGCAATATCGGCCATTTCGACAACGAGATCGACATTGCTTCGACCAAAACCCATTGCCGCTGGGAAAACATCAAGCCGCAGGTCGACCATGTGATCTTTCCGGATGGCAAGCGCATCATCATGCTGGCCGAGGGCCGTCTGGTGAACCTTGGCTGCGGCACCGGCCATCCGTCCTATGTGATGTCGTCATCGTTTGCCAATCAGACCATCGCGCAGATCGAGCTCTGGACCAATCCGGCCGCTTATGAGGCGGGCAAGGTCTACGTGTTGCCCAAGCACCTCGATGAGAAAGTGGCGCGACTTCAACTGAAGAAGCTCGGTGCGATGTTGACCGAGCTCACCCCGGATCAGGCGAGCTACATCGGCGTGGCGGTGGCGGGCCCTTACAAGCCCGACGCCTATCGCTATTGAAATGCGGCCGGAGCTCAGCTTCGAGTTCTTTCCGCCCAACACTGAAGAAGGCGAGGAACGGCTGGCGGGCGCGCGTGCGCGCCTTGCCGCCCTTCAACCGAGCTTCTTCAGTGTGACCTACGGGGCTGGGGGATCCACTCGGGACAAGACGCTGCGCACCGTGTTGCGGATCCTGGGCGAAGGCCATGCGGTCGCGCCACACCTGTCGTGCATCGGGGCGACTCGCGCCGCGATCGCTGAGCTCCTCGAGCTCTACCGCGGCCACGGGATCAGACGATTGGTGGCGCTGCGAGGTGACCTACCGTCGGGGATGGTCGACGGCGGCGATTTTCGCCACGCCAATGAACTGGTCGCCTTCGTTCGCGAGACGACCGGTGATTGGTTCCGTATTGAGGTGGCCGCCTACCCCGAGGTGCATCCCCAGGCCGAATCGCCGCAGGCCGATCTCGAGGCCTTGCGACGCAAGGCCGAGGCCGGCGCCGACAGCGCGATCACCCAGTACTTCTTCAACGTTGACGGCTTCCTCTGGTTCAGGGATGCGGTTGCGAGCGCCGGCATTTCGATGCCGCTGGTGCCAGGCATCATGCCGATCACCAACTTCAAGCAGCTCTCGCGATTCTCCGATGCTTGTGGCGCCGAGATCCCGCGCTGGATCCGGCAGCGGCTCGCAGCGTTTGGCGACGATGTCGATTCGATTCGACGCTTCGGCGCCGAGGTGGTCGGCGCTCAGTGCCGTCGGCTGGTCGCCGCCGGGGTGTCGACGATCCACTTCTACACGATGAACCAGGCCGACCCGACGCTCGAGCTGATCCGGGCCCTCGATTAAGCCAAGGCCTGCGCCTTTAGCGCGCTGGCTCGCGCGTGAGTTCGCGCGCCTCCGTGATGATCCGATCGAGCGGGAGATCGTGCGTTTCCCAGGCAAGGTCGGTGAGTTCAGCGCTGTCCCAGGCCACGCCGATCGTGGCTACCGGGCGGGCGGCCAGCGTTCGATCATAGAACCCCGCGCCATAGCCTAGCCGAAAGCCGCGACGGTCATAGCCCAGACAGGGGATCACCAACAAGTCGGGTTCAACGAGTTCGAACGGTTCGGGCGTACCGATTCCCCATGGATCGAAGCGCATCACGGCATCGCTCGGCCAGCGGCCGAACTGCAAGGGTTGGTCCTTGGCCACGACCCTCGGCAGGGCGAGTTCGCGCCCGCCCCAGCAGCTTTTTCGATCCTGCAGCGGTAGCTCCGGTTCGCCGCGGATCGGCCAATAGACCCCAATGATGGCCGTCGCTTCGAGCGCAGCGATGTGCCGGGCGAGGCGCTCGGCGATGGCTGAGGCGGCCTGCGCTCGCCAGGTTGCGACAAGCCCGGCTCGTTCGGCCAGCAGTCGCCGGCGTTCCCGGCTGCGCAAAGACAGCGTGGCGCTGCGTGGTATGCTCAATTCGGCCATCGGCCAGGTCCCCGGGCTCAGCAGGATGAAGGTGTGTCCAATTGAACAGTGACTTCGCCGCGGCGGTTGTCGTCGTCGCCCTTGCCTTATCGTTCGGCAGCCCGGACGCGCGGGCGTCCTCTGAGCCGCGTGGCAAGCCCGCGCAACAAACCCAACCGCCGCAGGCCGAGCTTACGCCGGATCAGGCCTTTCTGGCAGCCCGTCGGGCGTTTCAGAATCGCGACCTGAAGGAATTTGAGGCTGCAGCGCGGCAGGCCCGCAACCATGCCCTCGCTGACTACCTCGATTACTGGCGCCAGGTAATGCGGCTTCGCACCGGTGGGCCGGTGAGCGACGAGACCGATCGCGAGATCGAGCGCGTGCTGTTGCGCAACCGAGGCGCATACTCGGCAGAGCTCCTGCGACGCGATTGGCTCGAGAGCCTCGCGACCCGTGGGCAATGGCCTCGCTTTGACACGGAGTACGCGCAGCTGCAGATTGCGCCCGAGCCCGGCCTGCGGTGCTTCGCCGCCCTGTCGTCAGCGCAGCAGGGTGCACCGGTCTCCGCTGAGCTCATCGAGACCCATCTGATGGCGCCTCGTGAACTCGCCGACGGTTGCCGGCGTCTGTTCGATTACCTCTTCCAGAGCGGACGCCTCGGCACACCGCTCGCCGAGCGCCGCTTCCTGCGCGCCGTGGAATCCGGCTCCAAGACCGCGATCCGGCATGCCGGACCCGCGGTCGGATTGGTCTCGCCCGAGCTCGAGCGCGTGTTGTCAGGTGCCTCGGGCCCGCTCGCCCCCGAGTCTGCAAGGCTCGCCGCCGTGGTGGAGATCGGTGCTCTGGCGCGGACCGACCCGGCCAAGGCAGCTCACGCACTGAACACCACCCCAGCGGCCCTGCGGCCGAGTGATCGCGAATTCCTCTGGTCGCAGATCGGTGCGGCAGGCATGCGGCGGATGTTGCCGGAGTCGATCGATTGGGCGCGTCGCGGCGTGAGGTCGGCCGCGAGCGACGAGACCTTCGCCTGGCTCGCCCGAGCGGCACTGCGCAGCCGCGATTGGGCCTTGCTCTCGAGCCTGATCGAACGGATGAGTCCGGCTGGTCAGCAGGATCCCGCCTGGATTTACTGGCGGGCGAGGGCGTTCGCCGAGCGTGGCCAGCGGGCCGAAGCCGATCGACTGCTCACGCGTATCGCGGCAAGCTTCGACTTCTACGGCCTGCTCGCTGCCGAGGACCTGGGCCGCAAGCCACGACTGCCCGATGCGCCGAGCCGAGCGCTCGAGCCGGCCGAGATCGAGGCTGCCGGCGCGCATCGTGGCCTCGCGCGGGCGCTGCACTTGCAGGCGCTGGGCCTTCGCTGGGATGGCAACCGAGAATGGAGCCATGCGCTGCGCGGTCTTACCGATCGGCAATTGCTCGCGGTGGCCACCTGGGCCTGCCGGCGCGGCGAGCACGACCGTTGCGTGAATACCGCCGAGATGACGCGTCAGGAGCACGACTACCGACTGCGCTTCATCACACCCTATAGTGATGATGTGCGCCGCGCCTCCCAGGAGCATGGCCTTGATCCAGCCTGGGTCTACGGCCTGATCCGCCAGGAGTCGCGCTTCATCACCGATGCCCGCTCTTCGGCTGGGGCCCAGGGGCTGATGCAGATCATGCCGGCCACCGGTCGATGGATTGCCGGTAAGCTCGAGCAGCGCAACTTTCGTATCGAGCAACTCCATGAGGTGCGAACGAACGTGCAGTTCGGGACCTACTACCTGCGCAATGTATTGGACGATTTGGGCGGCTCGCCGGTGCTCGCCTCGGCGGGATACAACGCCGGCCCTCGCCGTCCGCAGCAGTGGCGCGAAACGCTGACGGCCCCGGTGGCAGGCGAGCTATTTGCCGAGATCATTCCGTTCAACGAAACCCGCGACTACGTGAAGAAAGTGCTCGCCAACGCCACGCTCTATGCGAAGCTGTTCAGCGGCGAACCTCAATCGTTGCGCGCCTGGCTCGGGGAGATCTCGCCGCGTCCCGGGCCCCCTTCGTCGCTGCCCTGAGCGGGGCCTGCCGATGAACGCTCTGGACTCTCGACCCCCCTGCCGATGGAATGCTCCGATCATGCGCAATGAAACCCTGCTGGTGCTGGGTGGCACCGGCTTCATCGGTCGTCATCTCGTGGCTCGTCTGGCCAACGAGGGATGGCGGATCCGGGTCCCGACCCGCCGGCTCTCACGGGCCCGTCCGTTGATGCCGTTGCCCACGGTCGAGATCTCCGAGGCCGACATCCACGATCCCCGCGAGCTCGCCTTACTCACGCGGTCGTGCAGCGCAGTGATCAACCTGGTGGGCGTGCTGCACAGCCGAGCCGGCGACCCCTGGGGGCCAGCGTTCGAGAAGGCCCATGTGGCGCTGGTGCGCGCGGTCATCGAGGCCTGCCGCAGCCAGGGCGTGAGCCGGCTGCTGCACATGTCGGCGCTCGGCGCCGCCGGCGCCGATCCACTGCCGTCGATGTACCTGCGGTCCAAGGCGCAGGGCGAGCAACTGGTGGCC
>CAZAVT010000310.1:0-2076 GCA_964488395.1 uncultured Burkholderiaceae bacterium
TGCTGCGCGGCCGAAGCTACGCGCTGCCAGCCGATCTGGTCGATCTGGTACCCGACGTTCTACGCCATCGCCTGGTTCTTTCCTACGAGGCGCTCGCCGATGCCCAGACGCCCGACGCCCTGGTGATGCAGATCCTTGGCGCGATCCCGGCCCCTGACACACCACTCACGACGCATGTTCGGATTCCTGAAACGGCGTAATCGTCAGGCCGCTGCGACAGCGGATCCGGCGACCCTCTCCAGTGCCGGCTCGTCGAAGCCGGCGGAGCCGAACTCGGAGGCCCTGCTCAGCCGACTCGAGTGGACGGTCGTGCGCCGGCTCGACGGCCTGTTGCAGGGGGATTACCGCACGCTGTTCCGTGGTCACGGCTTCGACCTCGCTGACTTGCGCGAATACCAACCGACTGACGACGTCCGCTTCATCGACTGGAATGTGACCGCCCGGCTCGCAGTGCCGCATGTGCGCGAACACCAGGAGGACCGGGAAGCCGCGATCTGGATGCTGCTCGATCTGTCGGGATCGGTGGGCTTCGGTTCTGCCGAGGTGTCCAAGCGCATGCTCGCGACCGAGTTTTGCGCGGTGATGGCGAGACTTCTCTCTGGCCGGGGCAATCGCGTGGGCGCGCGACTGTTGACCGATGCCCGTCGCGGCATCGAGGTGCTCGCGCCCGCGACGGGGCGACGCCATGTGCTCCATCTGATGGAGCGGATCCGCTCGACCCCGGCGGGCCGCGCCGGCGCCGAGTCAACCGACCTCGGTCGTTTGCTGGCCGACGGCCAGCGGGGCATACGACGCCGTTCGTCGATCTTCGTGCTGTCGGACTTCATCAGCCAGCCCGGCTGGGAGCAGGCGCTTGCGATGCTTTCCCAACGCCACGACGTGGTCGCCGTGCGCCTGTTCGATCCCCTCGAGCTCGCGCTCCCCGACCTCGGTCTGATCGCACTGCGCGATGCGGAGACCGATGAGCTGATCTGGATCGACAGCGGCGATGAGCGATTTCGCCAGCGTTTTGAAGCGCTCGCCGACGAGCACGAACGCCGCTTGCGATCAGCGCTCGCAAAATCAGGCGTCGATTGTCTGGAGCTCTCCACTGCAGAACCGCTCGCCGACTCGTTGGTACGCTTCGTGACGCTGCGCAAGCGCCGTGCCCAACTCTCGGCGGGGGCCGGCACGGTGCTGGCGGGCGGGCTCGCAGGGGCACGCCGATGATCGAGTGGCAGTCGCTCAGCTTCGTCTGGCCCCCTTTGCTTTGGAGCCTGGCGGCGCTGCCGCTCATCGCCTTGCTCTACGCCGCGCATGGATGGCGAGTCCGCCGACGCCGGCTACGCTACCCGGGGATGCTCGCCCAATCGCAACGTCGGCGCGGCCTTGTGGGCTGGCTTGCTCGACATGGAACGATCGTGGTGATGCTCGCCGCGCTGGCGGTACTGCTGATCGCGCTGGCCCGTCCCCGCGCCATGCTGCAGGTGCCTACCGCTGTCGAGACGGTGATGCTCGCGATCGACACGTCGGGCAGCATGCGGGCTGAGGATGTGAAACCATCCCGGATCGACGCGGCCCGGGCCGCAGCGCAAGCCTTCATCGAGAAGATGCCGTCGCGCGTGCGCGTGGGCATCGTCGGCTTTGCGAGTACCGCTGCGTTGCTGCAGGCACCAACGGCCGAACGAGACGATTTGTTGCGTGCGCTGGACGCTTTGCAGCTGCAACGTGGTTCGGCACCGGGTTCGGCCATTCTGGTGTCCCTCGCCGAATTGCTGCCGGGTGCGAAGATCGATGCTCAAAAGATCATCAACGAGGCGATGGGCGGAGCCAGTCCCCGCGGTGAGCCGCGCGGCACCTCCCTCGACGCGCGGACGTCCGCCGAACGCTCCGCTGAGCCGGAAGCGGCCGCGCCGGGCTCGAACCGAAGCGCGATCATCATTCTGCTCACCGA
Source organism: uncultured Burkholderiaceae bacterium (assembly GCA_964488395.1). Taxonomy (GTDB): domain Bacteria; phylum Pseudomonadota; class Gammaproteobacteria; order Burkholderiales; family Burkholderiaceae_E; genus SYIM01. The sequence goes on from CAZAVT010000310.1 coordinate 1,934, forward strand.
CGGCGAGGGCAATGTCGGACCGAAAATGCTGGAGATGGCTGAACTCGCCGCTCGCCATGGCGTACGGGTCCACACCGTCGGAATCGGGACCCGCGAAGGAGTGACCCTGAAGGCTGAGGGCATGTCCATGCGGGTGCGCTTGG
>CAZAVT010000310.1:2086-4394 GCA_964488395.1 uncultured Burkholderiaceae bacterium
ATCTGACGCTCGGCGAGTACTTCCCCGCCGAATCAGCCCGAGATCTTGAGAAGATCTATCGGGGCCTCAGCGCGCGGATCGCGCTCGAGCGCCGCCAGACCACCGAGGTGACGGGCCTGTTCGCAGCGGCCGCAGCCCTCCTGATGCTGGGCGCGGCAGGCATGTCGCTCCTGAGAAGCGGCCGCATCGCCTGACGCAGAACCTCCATCCATCCGGATCCCCGCCCTGACGGTGAGCGCACGCCCGCTTTTGATGATCGCGTGCATCATCCGGGGGGCTCGGCAGATCGATTGACGATGAGAACGCGCGGCGCCGATACCGGCGAACGGGCGCGGCGCCGGGAAGCGAGATCATTGCTGCGCCAGCGCAAGGTTTCGCTTCAAGACCCCCAAACCGCCCGTCAATTTCACGTGACTTTTTTGACTGTCAGCGTTACATTACATGTCGCGCGGATTCCGCGTCCAGGTGGAGGGCTCCTTGAACCGTTCCACGTCCGAGGCCTCGCCAAAGGCACGGGCGCGCCAGCGCCTCGCCTTGCCCGATCGCTATGCCGATACGGTGGGCCCGGATCAGGTTCATCCCGGGATCGCCCCAGCACGCCTGCTCACCCTGGCGAGTGCGGCGCTCGAACGCGATCCCTCCCGTTTCGGGCGAGCCGCCGAACGGGTGCTCGCCCAATGCCGGGATGCCGAGGAGTTCCTCGAGCAGGCCGTGAGTGGCACCGCCATGGCGCTGGGCGCCTGGTGTAGTGACAACCAGATCGACGTCGCAGCAGTCCAGCAGGCGAGTGAACGGCTCGAGGAGTTGGTCTTTGAGGTCGCCGACGAACACTTGTCCAAGACCATTGCAGCGCCCACGCCCTGGTCAATCCTGCTCGCGCGCGCGCCCGGCAGCTCCCACACCCTGGGCTCATTTATCGTCGCAGAACTGTTCAACTGGCACGGCTGGTCGGTCATCTCGGGTCCAGCGGTCGAGGCCGGACGGGTCGCGCGCATGCTGGCCGTCGAACGGGTCGATGTCCTCGGCGTCACGGTGTCCGAGGAACGCGAATTGCTGCCGGTCCATCGCCTGATCTCCCATTGCCGCTCCGTTTCACGCAACGCGGATCTGATCGTGGTGGTGGGCGGGACTCAGGCCTATCTGCGACCGGAGCTCGCCGAAGAGGTCAATGCGGACCTGGTCGCCACCCAGGTGAGCACGGCGAGGATCGCACTGCTCTCAATGCTCGCCCACCGACAGGTCACCACGCCCGTCGGTTAAGCTCGGATCCGGGACTCACCCCTGCCATGCAAGATCCTGCCGCCTATCCGTTCAAGCGCTCGTGCCCCCTGCATCCACCGGAAGCGTTCCGGCAGGCACGGCAGGACCAGCCTGTCTTGCCGGTACGACTCTGGAACGGCGAGCGGGCCTGGGTGCTGACCCGCCAGCAGGAGATCCGCCAGGTGCTTGCCGACGACGAGCGATTTAGCGGACGATTCGGCCAGCCGGGCTTTCCCACCATCACCGAGGCTCGGGTGGCCGTCGACCGCAACGAGCGGGCTTTTGTCGGCATGGACAACCCGGATCATGACCGGTTTCGCCGAATGTTCACCCAGGAATTCAGCGTCCGGCGCATGCTCGCGCTGCAGCCCCGCATCACCGAAATCGCCGAATCCCTGATCGATCAGATGATCGCCGCTGGTCCTCCGCAGGACCTCGTGCCGATGCTTGCGGTCAAGTTTCCCTCCCTGGTCATGTCGCTTCTTTTCGGCTCGCCCTACGAGGATCACGAATTCATCATCACCTGCGCTGCCGCACGACATGGCCTCACGCAATCGGTCGGCGAGGCCGAGCGCCGCGCGCGCGAGCTCGCCGCTTACGTTGGCCGGCTGATCGATCAACGGTTGGCCGATCCCCGCGACGACATGGTGTCGCGAATCATCGCCGAACATGTGCGTCCAGGGCATCTCAGTCGCGATGAATTCGCCGAGATTGGCGCGATGATCCTGCGTGCCGGCCACGACACCACGACCAACATGATCAGCATGGGCACCCTGCTGCTGATTCGCGACCCGGCGCTGCGGGCGCGGCTAATCGACCAGCCCGGCGATCTGCGTGCCGCCGTCGAAGAGATGCTGCGATTCGTGAGCCCGGTGCAATTCTCCCCGCGCCGTGTCGCACGCGTCGACGTCGAGATTGCGGGCGTACCAATCCGCGCGGGCGAGGGACTGTTCCTGTCGCTCGTGTCTGCCAATCGCGATGAAGCGGTCTTTGCCGACTCCGACCGGCTCGACATCGACCGCGACAACACACGCCACCTGACCTTCGG
>CAZAVT010000311.1:0-4373 GCA_964488395.1 uncultured Burkholderiaceae bacterium
GACGCCGAGGTCTTCACCAAGGCGCCGGTGCTGTCGGCGGTGGGAAGCGGGGCGCACGTGGGGATTCATCCTCGTTCGGACTGGAACAATCCCGAGCCCGAGATCGTGCTGGCGGTCAGCAGTCGGGGACGGGTCGTCGGCGCGAGCCTGGGCAACGATGTCAATCTGCGCGACTTCGAGGGCCGCAGCGCCCTGCTTCTCGGTCGCGCCAAGGACAACAATGGGTCCTGTGCGATCGGACCTTTCATCCGGCTCTTCGATAAGCACTTTGGCCTCGACGCGCTGCGCGGCTCCACGCTGCGGCTCGAGGTCGACGGGCCCGAGGGTTTCCGACTCGATGCCCGGGGGCTGATGTCCAGCATCAGTCGTGATCCGCTGTCGATCGTCGAGCAGGCCATCAATCGCAACCATCAATACCCAGACGGCCTGATGCTCTTTCTCGGGACGATGATCGCTCCGACGCAGGATCGCCGCGGCCCCGGGCAGGGCTTCACCCACGAGATCGGCGATCGGGTTTGCGTGTCAACTCCCCGGCTGGGTACCCTGGTCAATCGCGTGCAGCACAGCAACCAGGTCTCACCCTGGACCTATGGGATCGCCGCGCTGCTCGACCAACTTCGGCATCAGGATCAGCGCTTGTAATCGGCACTGACCGCCGCATCGAAGCGGGGATCGAACGGCAGACCGACGTATTGCTCGGCGAACGCGGCCTGGGCCGCGTGGGAGCGCAGCAGCCCGCGCAGCTCGGCTTGCTGCAGCCGCCGCTCGATGGGGTCATCACCGAACCGATGGGTGATCCGGGTGAACCACCAGGAGAACCGCACGGCGCCCCAGACGCGCTCAAGCGCCGCCTCTGAATAGCGATCGAGCAGATCATCGCGCCCTTCTTGATAGTGGGCGATCAGCGCGCTCGACAGATAATGGATATCGGAAGCGGCAAGGTTGAGTCCTTTCGCGCCAGTTGGCGGGACGATGTGCCCCGCATCGCCCACCAGGAACAGTCGTCCGAATCGCAGGGGCTCCGCGACGAAGCTGCGGAGCGGCGCGATGCTTTTCTCGATCGACGGTCCGGTGATCAGTTGGCTGGCTAGATGCCGGGGCAGCCGGCTCGCCAGGACGTCCCAGAATCGCTGGTCGCTCCAGCTCCCGAGCGGTTCATCCCGTGCGACTTGCAGGTAGTAGCGGCTGCGCGTCGGCGATCGCATCGAGCAGAGCGCGAAACCCTCGTTCTGGCTCACATAGACCAGCTCATGTTGCAGGGGCGGCGTATCCGACAGCAGGCCCAGCCAGCCGAACGGGTAGATCCGTTCGAACTCGGTGATCATGGCGCGCGGCACTGATGAGCGTGACGCGCCATGGAATCCGTCGCAGCCGGCAATGTAGTCGCATTGCAGCTCGTGCGCCCCGAGCGAGGTCCGAAATCGAATATGGGCCGGCGTCTTGTCGGCAGCGCGGGGTCCATCCTCAACGAGGTAGTGTGACGGCGTGACGTCCTGGGCCTCGAAGATGACCGTGATTCGCGGATCCGAGAGGACGGCACGATAAAGATCTCTTGTGAGTTCGGTCTGGCCGTAGACCATCACCTGCTTCCCACCGGTCAATCCGGCGAGATCGACGCGTAACAGCTGCTCCCCAAACGCCAGCGAGACCCCGGAGTGGGGCAAGCCCTCGGCTTGCATGCGCTTGCCGACGCCTGCCCGGATCAGCAGATCTTGCAGCCCCTGCTCGAGGACCCCTGCCCGGATCCTGGCTTCGACATGCGACTGCGACTGCCGTTCGAGAATGACGGAGTCGATGTCGGCGCGCGACAGCAGTCTCGCGAGCAACAGGCCCGAGGGCCCCCCGCCAATAATGCCTACGGCTGTTTTCATGGAATCGATCCGGCTGCAAATGACAGCTTCAGATCATCGCGCAAAAAATTGGATCGGCGCTACCCGCGCTCGCAATTGACCGCAGCCGCCTTCGACATCCTGGGCGGCGGAACGCCGCAGCTTGGTGAGCACGCCGCGGCGGTGCAGTGTACGAGCCATCTCGGCGGCACGCTCCCAGGACGGGCGACGGTACGGCGAATCCGGCATCGGATTGAACGGGATCAGGTTCATCACGCCATAGCGACCGGCGAGCAGCCGCGCGATGCCTTCGACCTCGTCCTCACCGTCATTCACGCCTTCGATCAAGGTCCACTGATACTGCACCGGATAGCCGCTCGCGCGGCCGTAGGCATCGGCCGCCTCGACCAAGGTCTTGGGCGAGAGTCGCGGCGCGCGCGGGAGCAGGTGCTCGCGCAACTCGGCCCGGGTGGTGTGCAGGGATAGGGCGAGTGCCGGGCGGACCCGTTGGCGGGGCAGTTGCTCAAACACGCGCTCGTCGCCGACCGTCGAAAACACGAGATTCTTGTGACCGATCTCAGCCTCGGTGCCGAGCAGGTCGATCGCCTCCAGCACATTGTCGAGGTTGTGTGCGGGCTCACCCATGCCCATGAACACGACCTTGCGTATAGGCCGCAGGCGGCGGGCCTGAACGACCTGCGCAACGATCTCGGCGCTCCCGAGTTGGCGCAGCAGACCCGATCGTCCGGTCATGCAGAATCGGCAGCCCACAGCGCACCCGACCTGGGTCGAGACGCAGACGCCTGCGCGCGGCAGCAGCACTGATTCGACCGTCTGGCCGTCGGCGAGCGCGAAGAGCAGCCGCTCGCCCTCGTCCTCACGACTTGGCTCGCGCACGACGAGGCGGGTCAGCGCGTCCAGTTCAGCCGCGATCGCTGGCAGCGCCTGGTCGAGGCGCTTGGGCAGGAAGTCGGGCGGGCGCCGCCGTGGGCTGTCCCAGGCGAGCGCCTGGGACCACAGACGCAGCACCCGGCCCTCGTGCATTCTTGCTGCGCCGGCCGCGCGCAGTCGCTCGCGCAGGCTCGAGATCCTGGTGCCGGATTGGAGTGGGACCGTCCCGACCGTCATGAATAGATGGCCTTCTGAAACACCTCAGGCATCAGTTTCGTGAAGGCCGCAGGGTCGATCCGCATCAACTCACTGCTCTGCTTGTCGCTCAGAAGCGCCGCGCAGTCATGGGCGTTATTTCGGTTCAGATAGCGGTCCTCGAGAGAGCTTGAATGGAAAATCTTCGACACGGTGAACCTCCTGGGGGGCTGATCTCGGGCCGCTTGGCCCGACCGTGTAGCAGCACCCGGTGTCTCGTGCCCGGTGTGTATGCACGATGGATGTGGCTGGCAGTATAAGACGGGCCACGCCCAGCCCAAGCTCTTGTATGAGTCGGACCCTTTCTGCTAGGTTCCTCGCAACTCATCGACAGGTTGCGGCTCCCCATGCAAATTCGCCGAATCGAAACCTTTGCCCAGCCGCAGGTGGGCCTTTTACGGATCACTCTCGAGGACGGCACGCAGGGCTGGGGCCAGATTGCAAGCTTCGAGGCCGCAGACCTGGTTGCCGCGATCGTGCACCGGCAGCTGGCGCCCCAATTGCTGGGCCGCCGTTTCGAAAGCCTGCCGACCCTGCTCGAGCACCTCGTCGACCGGACGCTCAAGTTTCACGGCTCGCACATCAGCCGAGGTACCGCGGCGATCGAGACCGCACTGGTCGATGCGCTGGCTCGTGCGGCGGACCAGTCGGTCAGCGAATGGCTCGGTGGGCACCTGCGACCGGTCCCTGTGTATGGTTCCAGCATGCTGCGCACCATCAAGCCGCAGGAGGAGGCCGAGCGGCTGTCACGTCTGCGAGATGAGGTGGGGTTCCGCGCCTTCAAGGTACGAGTGGGCCGTGAGGCGGGGCACGATATCGATGAGTGGCCGGGGCGGACCGAGGCGCTGATCCCGACGGTTCGACGTGCGCTGGGGTCGGACATCGTCATCCATGCCGATGGCAACAGTGGCTACTCACCCGCCGAAGCGATTCGGGTGGGGCGTCTGCTTGAAGAGCATCACTTCGGGCACTTCGAGGAGCCCTGTCCGTACTGGAAACTGCATTGGACCCGCGAGGTCACTCAGGCCCTGCAGATGCCAGTCGCAGGCGGGGAGCAGGATCACAACATTGCGGTCTGGCACGCGATGATCGAAGATCACGTCGTCGATATCGTGCAGCCGGACATCTGCTACATCGGCGGTATCACGACCGCGCTCGAGACCGCCCGTCGCGCCCAGGCGCGCGGCCTGCCCTGTGTCCCACATTGCGCCAACCATTCGCTGATCCTGGTTTTCACGATGCACCTCTGGAACGCGCTGGCGCTTCCTGGCCCCTTCATGGAATATTCGATTGAGGAGCAGGGCCTCTATTCAGGGCTGTACGACAACCCCCCGCGGCTGATCGACGGCCACCTCCACTTCGACCTCGATGGACCGGGCTGGGGGCTGCGTATCGGTG
>CAZAVT010000312.1:0-3321 GCA_964488395.1 uncultured Burkholderiaceae bacterium
GGGTCGCGGGTACGCCTGGCTCGACACCGGCACCCACGAGTCGCTGCTCGAGGCCGCCCAATTCATCCAGACCCTGGAAAAGCGCCGGGGTTTGAAGGTCGCCTGCCCGGAAGAGATTGCCTGGCGCAAGGGCTGGATCGATGATCAGGCGCTACGCGAGCTCGCCCGGCCACTGGGCAAGAGCGGCTATGGGCTCTACCTCGAGCGCCTGGTCAACCATCGGGTGTTTTGAGCATGAGTCTCAGCGTCACCCCGACCGCCTTACCCGAGGTGCTGATGCTCGAGCCAAGGGTCTTCGGTGATCCGCGCGGTTTTTTTCTCGAGAGCTTCAATGCGCGGCGGTTTGCCGAGGCAACCGGGCTCAGACCTGCCTTCGTTCAGGACAACCACTCGCGTTCGTCACAGGGCGTGCTGCGCGGCCTACATTACCAGCTGCGGCAGCCGCAGGGAAAGCTGGTCCGGGTGGTGCGCGGCCGAGTCTTCGATGTGGCGGTGGACCTGCGCCGCAGCTCGCCAAGCTTCGGCCGCTGGGCCGGTGTCGAACTCTCCGAGGACAATCATCGCCAGCTCTGGATTCCGCCGGGCTTTGCCCATGGCTTTCTGGTGCTTTCCGAACATGCCGATTTTCTCTACAAGACCACCGACTACTACGCCCCAGAGCACGAGCGCAGCCTGCGCTGGGACGACCCGACAGTCGGCATCGACTGGCCGCTTGCCGGTCTCGTGCCAACGCTCTCGGCCAAGGACCAGGCTGGCGCCTGGCTCGGCTCAGCCGAGTGCTTTGACTGACGCGATATGACCGAGCGATCGCCGCCCCGCTTGGTGGTGTTGGGTCCACGTGGTCAGGTGGGCTGGGAGTTGATGCGCAGCCTCCAGCCGCTCGGTTCCGTGATCGCAGCCGACCGCAGCCTCGCCGATCTCGCGGACCCGAACAGCCTGCCGGCACGTATCGCCGCACTTTCGCCCGACGTGCTGATCAATGCTGCGGCCTGGACCGCAGTGGACGCGGCCGAAACGCAGTCGGCGCAGGCCCTGCAGGTCAATGCCGAGGCGCCAGGCCGCCTCGCCGCAGCGGCCCGCGCCTGCGGGGCACTCATGATCCATTACTCGACCGACTATGTGTTTGATGGCACCGGGACCGAGCCCCGAGGCGAGGCAGCCCCGTGCGCGCCGATCAACCTCTATGGCCGGAGCAAATGGCTCGGCGAGCAGGCGATCGCGCAGGAAGGCCCGGACTGGCTGATTCTTCGAACCAGCTGGGTCTACGCGAGCCGGGGGGGCAACTTTGTCCGAACGATGCTCCGACTGGGCGCCGAGAGAGAGCGTCTGAGCATCGTCGCTGACCAGGTCGGCGCCCCGACCTCTGCGCGGCTGATTGCCGAAATCACCGCCCATCTGATCCATCGCGCCCTGGCCGAGCGCCGAATCGGTGGCTTCCGTTCAGGACTTTTTCATCTGAGCGCCGCGGGCCAAACCAGCTGGTACGGCTTTGCACAGACGATCTTCGAACGATGGCGTGCCATCGCTCCGGCGCAAGTTCTGAAAGTGCGCGAGCTGCGGGCCATCACCAGCGCCGAATACCCCACGCCAGCAAGGCGCCCGCTCAATTCCCGGCTGGACTGCAGCGCTCTGGCGGATCGCTTCGGCATCGCCCTGCCGCCTTGGCGCGAGGGGCTGGAGCTGGTCTTGGGCGAACTCGCTGACCGGGCCTCGGCAGGCTAGGCTGGCTGTCCGACGCGTTTAGCGGCCGCTGAAGCGCGGGGGGCGCTTTTCCGCAAAGGCGCTGGCCGCCTCACGATGGTCCTCGGAAAACATGCAGATGGCCTGATTGATCGATTCGGTATCGAGCGAGGCGCCGAAGCTCGCTTCTCGGGCCAGATTCAGGTTGCGCTTGATGTGGGCATAGGCGACCGCGGGTCCATTGGCGAGCTCAGCCACAAAGGCCGCGGTGACCGACGGATAGTCGGCCGCAGAACAGACCCGGGTGAGGAGCCCCAGTTCGAGCGCCTGCGCCGCGGTGAGCAAAGGCGAGAGCATCAACAGCTCGCGGGCACGCGCCGCACCGACCATCCCCGATAGCAACCAGGTGATGCCGTAATCACCCGCCAACCCGACCCGGGCGAACGCGCAGGTGAGCTTGGCGCTGTCCACCGCAATCCGGAAATCGCAGGCGAGCGCGAGGCCAAGGCCAGCGCCAGCCGCCGCGCCGGGCAGCAGGGCCACCGTGGGCTTGTGCATTTCGTGGAGCAGACGTGCCGCTTCAGCACGTACCCTCAGGCTGTGCCCACGCTCACCCAGGGTCATCACGCGGTCGCGGCCTGCCGCCATGGCCTTGACATCACCGCCGGCGCAGAAGGCCGATCCTGCCCCCGTCAGCACCACCACCCGGACCTCCGGGTTGATCTGCGCGCTCTGGAGCTCGCGGTTGAGTGCGGTCGACATCTCGAGCGTGAGCGCGTTACGCGCCTCGGGTCGGTTCAGCGTCAGCGTGAGTACGCCGCCGGCAAGCTCTCGCAGCAACACGGCATCCATGGACAGACTCCTTGGGATCGGGCAAGGTCGCGGAACTCGGATTTTTGCACGGATCCTGATGACTGCCGAACCCTGGTACTGGATCGTCTTCACGATCCTCGCCGCCGCTGCACAGACCGGACGCAACGCGATGCAGCGCGACCTGACCACGCGATTGGGCACCGTGGGCGCAACCCTGGTGCGCTTCATGTATGGGCTGCCCTTCGCCATGCTCGCCTGCGCCCTGATCGCCGGCTTGAGCGGCGCCGGGTTCCCGCTGCCCCCGGCCGCGAGTCTGGGCTGGGCGCTCACGGGCTCGATCGCGCAGATCCTGGCCACTCTGCTGCTGCTCGCTGCCATGCGGGAACGATCCTTCGTGGTCTCGATCGCGCTCAGCAAAATCGAGCCGGTTTGGGTGGCGCTCTTCGGGCTCGTACTCCTGGGCGAGCTGCTCGCGCTCGAACTGGGCCTCGCGATCGTCCTTGCAACGGTTGGCGTACTGGCCGTCTCATGGCCGGAGCGGGGGACGCGCTGGGCGCTCGGCCCGGTACTGATGGGGATCGGTTCGGGGGCGATGTTCGGCATTTCGTCGATTGGCTTTCGTGGCGCAATCCTCGCCATTCCTGACGCCAGTTTTGCCAGCGCAGCGAGTCTCACCTTGGTCCTTTCGATGAGCGCGCAGACGCTGATGCTCTGTGCCTGGCTGCGGATCGCCTATCCCGGAACACTGACCGAGGTGCTGGAGGCCTGGCGGCCCTCGATACTGACAGGAGCGCTCGCCGCGGCCGCATGGCTTTGATGGTTCCTCGC
>CAZAVT010000312.1:3360-4362 GCA_964488395.1 uncultured Burkholderiaceae bacterium
GAGTGCCGCACGCGTGCGCACCCTGGCCCTGGTCGAATTAATTTTCGCGCACCTGGTCTCGCGCAAGCTGTTTCGGCAGGGCGTGTCCCTGCTCGAACGGGTTGGACTCGCGCTCCTGGTCACGGGCGTTGTGCTCGTGCTGTCGACCGGGTGGTCAGGCTGATGCGATAAGATCATTGACGTTCCACGACACGGCTCACCCGCTGGCGCAACAATGGACTTACTGATCGTCGAGGACGACCCAGCCTTCGAAGAACTCCTGACAAAGGCTGCGCAACAACTCGCACAGGCCGCTCGGGTCGAACGTCACCAGACAGCCTTCGGAGCGCTCGACAGCATCCATCGCGACGGTTCGCCATTTGATCTGGCCCTGATCGATCTGGGGCTCCCCGATCTCAGCGGGGTCGAATTGATCCGCCGCATCCGTGCGCGCTTCCCGGACTTGCCGATTCTGGTCGTATCGGTCATATCGGCCGAGCGTAGCGTCCTCGCAGCCATCCGCGCAGGTGCACGGGGCTACATCCTGAAAGACGACAGTGTCGCGGCGATGAGCGAGGCGATGCGCGAGGCCATCAACGGTAATTACCCGATCAGTCCATCGCTTGCCCGCTACCTATTCAAGCTTGCCGGCGCCCAGGACAAGCCGGCGGACCTGTCGGGGCTCACGCGCAAAGAGCTCGAACTGCTGCAGCAACTCGCGCGCGGCCACAGTTATGGTGAGGCGGCGCGGGCGATGGGCGTATCGGTGGCCACCGTGCAGACGCACATCCGCAATCTTTACCGCAAGCTCGACGTGCACTCCCAAGTGCAGGCGGTCACCAAGGCGCAGAACCAGGGATTGATCTAAGGTCAGTGAAGCGCACAGTCCGCAGGGACTGTGCTCTCCTTCACCTGGTGCCGGAGGCGGGACTCGCCCACACCTGCGCGGGCCGCGGTTGGGCTTGCAGGCCCAACCCTTCTCGTCCCGCACGCACAGTCCGCAGGGACTGTGCTCTCCTTCAC
>CAZAVT010000313.1:0-4351 GCA_964488395.1 uncultured Burkholderiaceae bacterium
GGGGGCCCGCGGCACGCAGTCGCACACGGCGTCACTCGCCGCGCCCGACGCCACGCAGGTCTTTTTTCAGGGGTCCCGAATCAGGGTTCCTCGCTGGGTCGACGGTCGGATCGGGCTCGAGGCGCGCTAAGCGGGTCTGGCACCGACCGGACCGAATTGAGACAATCGAAGGTGTTGTCATCCATCCATACGCTCCGATGAAAATCATTCCCACTTCCCAGTGCCTGGGCGCGACGAGCAAGGACCTGGATCTGTCCCACCCCCTGTCCGACGAGCAGTTCAAGGCCATCGTGCAGACCCTGGCGACCCGGGGCGTCGTGCGCTTCCCGGGACAGACGCTCTCCGCGCGGCAGCAGTTCGAATTCAGTCAGCGCTTTGGCACGCTGGAGGAAAACGTCGCTGGCATGTACCAGGAGCCCGGCCTGCCACAGGTCATGATCCTGTCGAACATCGTTCGTGACGGCAAGCCAATCGGCATCGCCGATGCAGGTCAGAGCTGGCATACCGACATGTCGTACAGCGCAACGGTGGCCTTCACGAATGTGCTTTACGCGATCGAGGTTCCTCACCGTGATGGGCGTCCGTTGGGCTCGACTCAGTTCGCCGACATGGCCGCGGCCTGGGAGACCCTGCCTCCGGAGATTCAAGCGCGCATCATTGGGCGCACCGCGACGCACGACTTTGCCAAGTTCTGGGACATGATGCGCGAAGAGCGGGGCAGCAGCCGGCCCCCCCTGAGCGAGGCTCAGCGCAAGGCCAAGCCCCCCGTTTCGCATCCGATGGTGCTGGCGCATCCGGTGACGGGTCAGCGAGTCCTCTACGCGAACCCGGGCTATGCGATGTCGATCGATGGCATCGATCGTGCCGAGAGCGACCGGATCCTCGAACAACTGTTCGCACATCAGACCCAGGAGCGCTTCGTCTACACCTTTCAATGGACCCAGGGCGATGTGCTGATGTGGGACAACCTGCGGGTCATCCATCAGGCACTCGCCGACTATGGGCCCCATGAACACCGCCTGATCAAGCGCTGCCAGGTCATGGCCGATCGCATTCTGCGGCATGGACGAACGTCCGAACATGCAGCCCAAACCCTTTAAGCTCGAGGCTCGCCACGCCATGCGCATCGCCATCCTCGACGACTATCAGGACGCAGTCCGGCATCTCGCCTGTTTCGGACAGTTGCATGGCCACGAGGTGCACATCTACAACGCTCCCCTGGGCACGACAGCCAAGATCGCCTCGGCACTCGACGGCTTTGATGCAGTGGTCCCGATCCGCGAGCGGACACGCTTTGACCGCCCCTTGGTCGAGCGGCTGCCTGCTTCGGTCCGACTGATCAGTCTGACGGGCCCGCTGAGCGGACAACTGGACCTCGAGGCCACCCAGGCGCGTGGCATCACCGTATGCCAAGGTCGGGGCTCCGGCCGATCAACCCCGGAGCTCACCTGGGCCCTGATCCTCGCCGCAACCCGACACGTCGCCGTAGAAGACCGTCAGATGCGTCAGGGCCGTTGGCAGACGACCATCGGTCGAGTGTTGCACGGCCACACGCTCGGGATTCTCGGCTATGGCCGGATCGGTTCGGCGGTCGCGTCGATCGGCCGTGCGTTCGGGATGAACGTGCTTTGCTATGGTCGCGAGGCCTCGCGGGAACGCGCCGAACGCGATGGTGTCGAATTTGCCAATAGCCAGAGGGACCTGTTTGCGCGCAGCGATGTGCTGTCCGTTCATCTGATGCTCAATGCCAGCACCCGGCACCTCATCAAGCCAGCCGATCTGGCGGTCATGAGACCCGACGCGCTGATCGTCAATACGGCGCGGGCGGCCTTGTTCGAGCCTGGTGCATTGATCGCGTCGCTCAGGGCCGGCCGACCCGGGGCCGCAGCGCTCGACGTTTTCGACACCGAACCGCTCCCCGCAGATGATCCGATTCTGACGCTACCGAACGTGCTGTGCACGCCCCATCTGGGGTATACGTCGAAAGAGGGCTACGAGGCCTTGTTTGGCGATGCCTTCGACAACATCATCGCCTTCGCGGCTGGCAAACCGACTCGTGTCGTGACCGCCCCGCGTCCCTGAGGAAGCCCCGCATGCGAGCCTGGTCGATCGAGGATCTGCGAACCCTTGCCCAGCGCCGGATCCCCAAAGCGGTCTTCGATTTCTTCGATGGCGGCGCCGAGGACGAGTGGACCTTGAGGGCCAATCGTGCCGTGTTCTCGCGCTGGCAGTTGCTGCCCAAGGTACTGGTTGATGTGTCAGGCGTTGACCCGGCCACCGACCTCCTGGGCTTACCCTCGAAGCTGCCGATCGCCATCGCCCCGACCGGGGGCGTCGGCTTCGGCCGACATGGCGGTGACATCCTGATCGCACAGGCGGCGGCGCGCTATGGGATCCCCTACTCCTTGTCGACCTCGGCAACCGCTTCGATCGAGTCGATCGCCGAGCAGGCCGGCGGACGGCTCTGGTTCCAGGCCTACATCCTGAAGGACCGGGCCAACACGATGCGTCTGATCGAGCGCGCCCGCGCTGCAGGCTATGAGGGCGTCATGATCACGGTGGATCTACCCGTTGGCGGCAAACGGGAACGTGATTTCCACAACGACATGGCGATCCCATTCCGCTACACGGCGCGCAACCTGCTCGACTTCGCCATGCATCCGCGCTGGTCGATGGAGAAGCTGCGTCGCGGGGTACCCGTGCTCGAAAATCTACGTGGCCTGGCCCCCGCCGCGACCACCGCCCGGGGCATCGTCTCGATCGCGGGGCGGAACTACGACCCGTCTTTTGACTGGGAGGGGTTCCAGCGGATCCGCGAGGCCTGGCCGGGCAAGCTGATCATCAAAGGGATCGTGCGGCCAGCCGACGCCCTTCGAGCGCTTTCGGTGGGCGTCGATGCGATTGTGGTCTCGAACCATGGCGGCCGTCAGCTCGATGGTGGAATTGCGAGCCTCGACGCGCTGCCGGGAGTCCTGGACGCGGTTGCTGGACGCACGAGCGTGCTCGTCGACGGTGGCATCCGTCGCGGCGCCGACGTGGTCAAGGCGCTCGCCCTGGGCGCCGCAGGCGTCCTGATCGGGCGCGCGACACTGTATGGCGTTTGTGCGGCGGGCGAAGTGGGCGCGCAGCGGGCGCTCGAAATCCTTCGCGATGAATTGACCCGCACGATGCAATTGTGTGGCACGCGGACGATCGCCGATATCACCCGCGATCTGGTCGCCCCCGCACCAGGCTCAGCGTTCGCTGGATCGTGACCGACCGCCCTGGTGGGTCAACCGGTCAGGCGGGTGGTAGCGTGCCGCTCCCCTACGACCTCGAGACCTTGACGCACAGGATCAGCCTCGGTGGCACGGTGAGCCAACCGGTGACAGACGCTTATTACGACCAGATCACCCCCTTCTTCACCCGCATGCTCGGGCTGCACTGGCACACCGGTTTCCACGAAAGCGCGACCCGACCCGCGAGCGTAGCCGATCAGATCCGAATGATCGAAGTCGTTACCGAGTCGATCGAACTGGGCACGGGCGAGCGCGTCCTCGATGTCGGCTGCGGGATCGGCGGTACCCTGATCTGGCTCGCGCGGGAGCGCCAGGCCGACGCCACGGGACTGAGTCCAGTCGATGCCCACCTGGGCATCGCAAGCCGCCATCTTGCCGATCGGGGCCTCACGGCACGCGCTCGCTTTGTCGGCGTCTACGGCGAAAGACTGCCCTTCGCAGACGGCAGTTTCGACGTCGTGCTTTTTTTCGAGTCACCCTGCCACTTCGCGGATCGAGGGTCATTCTTCCAGGAAGCCTTCAGGGTCCTGCGACCGGGAGGGCGGATCGCTGGAGAGGATTGGTTACGCGACGCGGCACTTGACGCTGAGCGCCACACCCGTCTGATCGAACCCATCCACCGCACCTGGTCGATCGCGACGCTGGGCTCGGCCGATGAATATCTGAGCATGATGAGGGCGGCGGGCTTCGGTTCGCTCCGCTCGGTGGACTTGCGAACCGAAACGCTCCTGGAGCGCGGCTTTGCCGTCGATCGGCGTCAGCAGATCCAGTTGATGCAGGACCTCCGGGTCTGCAAGAACCCCCTGGAAGGTTTGCTGCTCGAGGGCCTGGTACGCCTCGGTCAGGCGGTCGCCGAGCAGGCCTTCACAGTGGGCCGGTTCAGCGCGGTTAAACCCCTCTGAGGCCCACGACGAGCCCAACCGCACTCGACCCGCCCTCGGGTCAGGACAAAAACCACGCGCGATGCTCCATAGCCCAGCGGGCGTAGGCGCGTGCCGCGTCGGCGACAGCCGGTGGCGCCCGAAACCCCGCGGCCAGCTTGGTCACCGAGTGGGCGTCGCGTCGCCGCGACG
>CAZAVT010000314.1:0-4333 GCA_964488395.1 uncultured Burkholderiaceae bacterium
TGTCCAGCTCCTGATTATCGAGGAGCGGCTCCAGCTGTACGCTGAATCCGCCCACCCGTACCGTCATCGCGACTGGCCAGCGAACGCCTGTGCGCGGGGATTGCCATTGCCGGATCGGGACAAATTCGACCGTCTCAGCCGGGGCTTTCGCTGTGTCTGGCGCGCGCCCCAGGCTTGGGTCGTGTTGCTCGATCCAGCGGCTCTGCGTCCATAAACGGGTTGCCTGGCGGCTGCGGATCTGAAAGACCATCAGCGCCCTACCGTCATCCAGATGCAGCCCCGCCCAGTCCCAACCCTGCGCCTCGGGGTCAAGCAGCTGGCTTGACCACTCATGGTCGAACCAGCTCGTGCCTTGCACCGCGCGGCCGTTGACCCATCCGGTGGTCGCGAGCCACGGCCGACTGTAGTAGTAGCTTGCCTGTTCGGGCTTCGGGCCCTTGGCCGAAATTCCCCGATCGCCCTGCAGGATCGGCGGGCCTGGCGGGGTGAATCTCAAGTCGAGGACGAGTCCTCGACCGGCGATCTGCGCACGATAGCCGTCTTCGCGGTCTCGCATCAGCGACCAGCGGCCCAGTCGCAGTGCGGTGTCGTCGATGCCCGCCTCGGCCAAGCCGAAGCCTGGTCGGGCGGCTTGCTCGAGATGGAGGAGCCGGCCGCGCCCCGGTTCAGCGATTGCCGCATGGGCAAACAGCAGCTGGGCTGGCGAAAACCGGCTCGGGTTGTCCAAGGGGTGACCGGTTCTTGCCCTGAAGAACGTGATTTGTAGTCCGAAGGCCTGATCCTCTCGTCCTCCTGCCGGCCGAAGCCAGCCTGTGAGGTACCACCATTCGATCCGGAATTCCGGGTGCGCACCATGATCGCGCGGGAAGGCGAGCGGCACGTTGGGCAAGACCGGCGCGAAGGCGCTTTGCGTGGCTTGCGCGGCCAACCGACGCGGGCCCAGGCCGCCCACCGAAGCGATCATTGATCCGAGGAGCAGCCTGCGTCGACCGAGCGGGTTGTGCGGCGTCCACATCGCTATCGGTCCAGTCCCTACCAGTCTGCCCGCACCGCAGCAAGCGGTCCAGGTCCCATGGCTTGGCGTGAAACCACGGCGGCGGCGAGCGAGGCGAGCAGCACCGTGGCCGCAAGGCTCGTGAACAGTAGCGCGGCGGGCCAATGCATCGACATCGTCCAGTGGAAGGAATGGGGGTTGACTCGAAACACCAGGATCGCCGCCACCAACGCCCCGAGTATCAGACCCCACACAGCGCTCAGCGCCGAGCCCAAAGCGGCCTCGAGCGTAAAGGCCAGCCCGATCTGGCGGCGAGTCAGTCCCAGGTGCCGCAGCATGCCGAACTCCCGTTGCCGCGCGAGCGCCTCGGTAACCCAGCTGCCCGCCGCACCGCGGAGCGCGAAGGCAATGCCGCTTGCCTCGAGAGCATACGTGACCGCGAAGCTGCGGTCGAAGATCTTGAGAGACAGGGCCTTGAGGCCAACGGTGTCGCGAAACTCGAGCGCTGCGGCGGCCGGCGAGATCTCGCGCAGGGCCTGCACGAAACGATCGGGGTCCGTGCCAGGCTCGAGCCACCAGGCGACTTCATTGGCCTGCCCGTCACCCGTGTGCTGACGGTAGGCTGAGCGCTCGATCACGATCGCACCGTGCTGGCGAGAGTAATCCCGCCAGACGCCGCTCACGAAGACCCGCAGCGGTTGCGCCGATGGCCCGATCGGGAGGTCGATTGAATCGCCAGGCCGCAAACCGTGCAGGTCGACGACCGCCTCAGTGATCCAGGCCGCAATCGCCCCGGCTGGCGCGGGTCGCACCGCGCCGGTGATCGGCAAACGCCGGGCAGGATCGTCCTCGCCGAAATCGCGCGCGATGAAGGTCACCGCAGGCTGCGAGGGATCGATCAGGACCGGCAATTGTCGGCTGAAGCGGGTACGGGCGGCGCCAGGCAGCGCTGCCATGGCCTGCTGGGTCTGTACGCCGAGGGCGGCTGAGCCCCGCGGGCTTCCAGCCCGGCCGTAGAGGTCAGCCGGCAGCACCTGCTCGAGCCAGGTTTCGACGGAGGTCCTGAAGCTCGTCACCATGATCGCCATCGCACTTGCGAGCGCGATGCTCGCAACGACGCCAGCAAAGGCGGTTGCCGTTTGTCCCGGTGTTCTGGCGATCCGCTGCAGCGCCAGCCAGGTGAGCAAGCCTGCGTGGGTGGCGCTTGGGTC
The DNA here is from genome assembly GCA_964488395.1 of uncultured Burkholderiaceae bacterium. GTDB lineage: Bacteria > Pseudomonadota > Gammaproteobacteria > Burkholderiales > Burkholderiaceae_E > SYIM01. Next base: position 2,206 of record CAZAVT010000314.1, read on the forward strand.
ATCGGCCAGGCGCCTGGCGAGTGGTTCCAGAAGTCTCGGGCTCAACAGAACGCCGGCGATCAGCACCAAGGCGATTGCAAGATACGCGGCGATGGGCAAGCCCGCCACCGCTGGCGCCACAAGCAGCAGCAGCGCGAGCCCGGCCATCGCCATGATCGCTCGGGGGCGGCTGGGTGGGTCGAGGAGCGTCTCTCCGCCACTCCCGCGCAGGGCGGTGGCGGGACTCAGCCGAGCGCTCGACCGGGCAGGGCCCCAGGCCCCGGCGAGCGCGGCGGCTACGCCACCCGTCAGTGCCAGCACCACCGAGACAGGGTCGATCTCCAGGCTCGCCACGGCGCCACTGAAATAACCCCCGCCGAGGTCGCCGCGGGTGACTTGCAGCATCAGGCGCCCGAGCCCGATACCGCCTGCAGTACCCAACAGTGCGCCAGCCGCTCCGATGATGGTTGCCACACCCAGGATCCATGCCGACGGCAACGCTGCCGCAGCGCCCAGGACTCGAAGCAATGCCTGCTCCGCGGCGTGCCTCGCGACCATCAGCGCAAGCGCCGAGTGGACGATGAACACGCCCGTGAAGAGCGCGACCAGCGCCAATACGGTCAGGTTGACCCGGTAGGCGCGCGACAGGTTGGACATCCGTTGAACGGCTGTTTGGGGGCCGCTCCAGAGCACTTCGGGTGGCACGACTGTCTCGACGTCACGTCGTATCGACGCGAGATCGCGTTCACCGTCGAACAGCAAGTCGATGCGCGAGAGACGTCCCAGCTCGCCCAGACGCCATTGCATGGTGCCGATGTCCATCACCGCCAACATCTGGCCACTGCCCACGCCCTCGACGGTGCCGCGGACCGAGACCGAGATCCGCTCGTCGCGCGCGAGGAGCTCCAGCCGATCGCCCGCGGCAAGCCCGAGCCGGGCGAGCGCGGCCCGCGACAGAAAGATCGCGTCTTCGGCGAAGAGGCCTGCGGCAATTCCGGACCCGGTTTCGCCGACCTGAGGAACCAGGACAGGCGTCACCGCTGCAGCTCGTAGGGGATCCAGTCCGATCACCCGCAGCATCGGCCGATCGATGGCAGGGCGCGCCGCTGGGGTGCTTGGCGAACTGCCGCCGAGCACCTGCCACTCGGCGTCGATGACCGGACTTGCGACGGCGATACCGGGCAGCGTTGCGACGCGGGCGAGGACCGACTCGTCGAATCGTTCAGTGCGGGCGATCAACTGGGCCTGCGCCTCGCCATTGACTTGTGCAATTGAGGCGGAGAATTCCCCCAGGGCGGACCGGTTCACCAGGTGAATGGCGAGCGCGAGCGCGACGCCCACCGCGATCGAGACCACGGCGAGCAGCAATCGTCCGGGCTGATGGCGCAGTTGCGCCCGCCACCGCCAGCCCAGCAGGACGACGGTGGAACGATGGGGGATCGACAACGACAGCCCCTCAGTCTGGCCGCAACCGGCCGCCGGTGAGCCGCAGGATGCGATCGGTCGAGCGTGCTGCAGCCTCCGAGTGAGTCACCAGCAGGAGGGCGGTCCCCGCCGCGGCGCATTCGTCGCGAATCAAGGCGAGTGCCTGTGCGGCGCTCGCCGGATCGAGATTGCCCGTCGGTTCGTCCGCAAGCAGCAGGGCTGGCCGGGTCGAAAGCGCACGGGCGAGTGCGACCCGTTGCTGTTCACCCCCCGACAACTGCCCTGGAAGCGCATCGCCGCGCCCGGCGAGGTTGACCCGTTCGAGCAAGTCACCCGCCCGTCGGAGTGCGTCGGGGAGCGCGATACCGTTCAGCAGCAGGGGCACGGCGACATTACGCAGGGCGTTCAGATGGGGCAGTAGATGAAAGGCCTGAAACACGAAACCGAGCTGGCGACGGCGTAACAACGCACTGGCGTCAGTCGCGCTGGCCGGCATGCGTTCGCCCTTGATCCGGACCACGCCCGCATCGGGGTCGTCAAGGCCCGCGATCAGGTTGAGCAGCGTCGACTTGCCACTACCCGACTCGCCGACCAGCGCGACGCGCTCCCCGGCGTCGATCGTGAGGTCGAGCCCGTCCAGTATCTTGCGACGGGCGAGGATTCGGGTGAGCCCCGAAACCTGCAGGGCGGGGGCCTCGGTGGCGCCACGGGCGGTGTACCTGCT
>CAZAVT010000315.1:0-3995 GCA_964488395.1 uncultured Burkholderiaceae bacterium
AGCCCGCAATCGACGCGAAGAGGGTGGTCTTGCCCGCGCCATTGGGGCCGATCAGGGCAACGATTCGCCCCTCGTCAACGCTGAGTGAGGCGTCGTCGACAGCCCGCAGACCACCGAAGATCTTGGTCAGTCCCCGCACCTCGAGCAGGCTCATCGTGGCCCCGCATCCCGAGGGCGGGCTCGCCCCTTACGGCGGAAGCGATCGAAGAGGTCGATCAGGCCGTTGGGGAGGAACGCGATGATCACGATCAACAGCCCCCCGTAGATCACCAGCGACAAACCCTGAACGTTGGTCAGTACGCGCGCCATGTCACTGATGGCTGCGAGCAGCACAGCGCCCAGAAGGGGGCCATATACGGTACCCGCCCCGCCGATCATGCTGACCAGCAACATCTCGACGGACTTGTCCACGCCAAATGCAATTACCGGGTCGATGTAGAGGAAATACTGCGCAAAGAAGCAGCCGCCCGTGCCGGCCATCGCGCCCGACAGCATCATCACCTTGAGTTTTTCGTTGAACACATGAATGCCCAGAGCCCGCGCTGCGTCCTCATTTTCACGAATGGCCGCCAGCTGGGTACCAAAGCGGGAGCGTTTGAGCCAGATCGCAAGTCCGATCGACACCGCGGTCATGGCGAGAATCAGAAAGTAAAACCCCGTCCGGTCGTGGAACTGAAAATTCGCCGCGCTGGCTTTGGCCGGAATCAACAAGCCAACACCGCCACCGGTGATCTCGAGAGAGTTGGCAACGATCCGAAGCACCTCCGCAAAGGCAAGCGTGATCAGGGCGAAGTAGGAACCCCTCAGTCCCGCACGAAAGGAGAGGTAACCGATCAGCCAACCGACCAGCGCGCCCGCCAGAGCACTCGCGGGCAGACCCAGCCAGGGCGAGAAGCCGTAGCGAAGCTGGAGGATCGTCGAGGCATAGGCCCCCGCGCCAAAAAAAACCACATGGCCGAAGGACAGGAGCCCTGCGAATCCGCCGGCGATATTCCAGGACTGGCCGATGTAGGCGAAAAAGAGCGCGAGCACGCCGAAATTCACCATGAAGGGCGAGGGGAACACAAAGGGGAACGCGATCGCAATCGCAAGCAGACCCACGTGCAGGGGCCAGCCGCCGGTTCCGGTCGGACGACGGGTCCCGCTCACTGACGGCTCCCGAAAAGCCCCTGCGGCCTGAAGAGAAGGATCAGGATGAAGATGAGCGAGATGCCGATCTGCCCCAGGCTTTCGCCCAGGAAGAGGCCGCCGAACGATTCAGTCAGGCCCACGATGAGTCCACCGACGACCGCGCCGAGGAAACTCCCCATCCCCCCCAGGACGACCACGGTAAAGGCGACGATCACGAACACATGACCCGTGGTCGGCGAGACATAGAAGATCGGCATCAGCAAGCAGGCAGCAGCGCCCAGGGTGGCGAGTCCTATGCCGTAGGAAATCGCAAAAATCCGGTCAACATCGATGCCGACCAGTCGGGCGCCGAGCCGTTCGCGGGCCACGGCTCGGATCGCCTTCCCGGTGTCGGTGTGGCGAATGAATACGCCGAGTGCCACACAGATCAGCATCGCGGCGCCGAAGGACACCAACTTGGGAAAGGACACCAGCGCGGGCCCCACTTCGACCATGTGATCGGAGTAAGCGACAGTGATCGTCCGGGTGTCACCCTTGAAGATCATCAGCGCGATGTTCTCGATGATGATCGACAACCCCAGGGTGATCAGCAGGATGTTTTCGTCCTTGCCGTGGGCTAGCCGGCCGATCAGGAAGCGATAGAGCAGGTAGCCGAACAAGTACATGACCGGCACCATCACGAGCAGCGACAGGTAGGGGTCTACGCCGAATCGGGTCAGCAGCTGATAAACACCGAACATCGCGATCATCAGCATGCTGCCGTGAGCGAAGTTGATGATGTGCAGCACCCCATAGATCAGCGTCAGGCCGCATGCAACCAGCGTGTAGATACCGCCAATCAGCAGTCCGTTGATCGCCGCCGCGGCGAGGATGATCGGGTCCACGAGGGGCTCTGGATGATCGCATGGCGGGGGGCAGACGCTGTCGTTAGAGCAGCGCGCTGCCCCCTCGGCCGGGGCTTTAGCCGCGCTTCGGACGCGGGTAGATGGCCTTGGCGCTCGCGAACTGGTCCGGCCAGACGACGTCGATGTCGGTGCGGCTTGCTTGCAGCAGCACAGCGCGGCCGCCTTCGTTCTGACCGTTCACGAACCGGGTCGGTCCGTAGGGCATGAAGTGGTTGGACCAGGTGCTCGATTCCAGCGCGGCGATCACCTTTTCCCGGTCAGCGCTTCCGGCGCGCTCGACGGCGTCGGCATAGCAAAGGACGGCGTTGTAGCCGCAATAGACCTCGAAGGTGAAGTCCTTGCGTTCGGCCTCGAACTTGGCCCGCATCGCTTTCGCTTTCGGGTGCAGCGGGTTGTACCAGTGGTTGAAGTCCATCATGTGTTCGATGACGTCGGGCTGCTCGCGCTGGAAGGCGAAGTTGAAGCCCCCTCCGAGCACCGTGAACATCGCTGCGAGTTCGATGCGCTGCTGGTTGAGCGTGCGCGCAAGCAGCTTGTACTCGTTGGGATAGTTGCTGATCACGACCAGCTCGGGCTTGAGGCTCCGAATGCGCAGCGCGATGTTCGAGAAGTCCCGCGTCGGATTGGCGTGCTTGATGACTTCGGCCACCTCGATGCCGATCCCAGGCAGCTTGCCGGCAAGCAGCTTGGCGGTGCCGGTGCCGAATTCGGACTCCTCGTGGACCACGACCGCGCGCTTGGCGACGCTTCCGGCACCCTTGTTGAGCGTGTCCAGTGCCGTGATGGCATCGTCGGCGCACTTGCCGAAACCGGGCTTGAGGCGAAAGACGTTCTTGAGGCCGCGATTGACGATCAGGTCAGAGGCGCCAACGTCAATCATGAAGGGTGTGTTGTATTTGGCCGCCGCCTGGGTTGCAGGGAGCGCGATGCCGCTCGAGTAGCAGCCGACGAAACAGACCGCGCCCGCCTGATGCAGTCGCTCGACTTCACTGACGCCCACCTCGGGGCGCGACTGTGAATCCCCGGCAAGCGCCTCGAGCTTGGCGCCGCCCATGGAGCGGATACCGCCTGCCGCGTTGACTTCGTCGATTGCCATCTGGCAACCGAGTCGACCCTGGGCGCCGCCGAACGCGAGACCACCGCTGACGGGATGTACCAGCCCGATCTTGACCGATGAGGCCTGGGCGAGACCAAGGCCAGGCAGGCCCAGGGTGACGCTGGCGGCAGCGCCGGCCTGGAGCACCGAACGCCGGGTTGTTTTTTGGTGGATTGTCATGACGACTCCTTTGGAGGCTGAATTCGCCCGCACACAGTTGGATGGGAGACTTGGCTCAAGGATCGGCGAAACGCCCGCGCATGCTGCCCTCAGGGCTGCGGCATTATTGTCATCGGCTCAAGGCTTGGCAAAAAGGCGGCCGAGAAACCCTATGCGAACCCCCGGGATTGCGGCATTGGGCAGTGCCGCGCGACTTGCCCACGCTCGAACGAAGCGTGATACTTCGCCAGATCCGGTTTTCAATCAATAACATCCACACATCATCGTCAGGAGACATCGATGCCGGTCAAGCTTCAGGTCAATGGCAAAGCGGTCGCCGTCGACGCGGCGCCGCACACCCTACTTTCCCAAGCCCTGCGCGAGCACTTGCGCCTTACCGGAACCCACGTCGGTTGCGACACCGCGCAGTGCGGCGTCTGTACGGTGCTTGTCGACGGTGAGGCGGTCAAGTCCTGCAACGTCTTGCTCGCCCAGATGGAGGGGCGCAGCATCACCACGATCGAGGGACTCGCTGCAGCCGACGGGACCCTGCACCCGATGCAGGAGGCGTTTCGGCAGTGTCACGGTCTGCAGTGCGGCTTTTGCACCACCGGCATGGTCATGGCAGCTGTCAGCCTGTGCAGCAAACACCCGGATGCCGGCGAGGCGCAGATCCGTGAAGGCCTCGAGGGCAACCTCTGCCG
>CAZAVT010000315.1:4005-4288 GCA_964488395.1 uncultured Burkholderiaceae bacterium
ATCGTCAAGGCGGTTCGCCAGGGTGCCGCCGCCATGAAGTCCGCCTGAGGAGACGAGCGATGGGAGCAACTGATTTCGCGAGCCTGCCGCACATCGGCGAGGCGCTGGTCCGCAAGGAGGACTACCGGTTCCTTACCGGTGCCGGTCAGTACACCGATGACATCGTGGTGGACCGGATGACCCACGCGGTGTTCGTGCGGTCGCCGCATGCGCATGCCCGGATCCGCTCGGTCGACAAGCGCGCGGCGCTCGCCGCGCCGGGCGTGATTGCGGTCTACGATGG
>CAZAVT010000316.1:0-2564 GCA_964488395.1 uncultured Burkholderiaceae bacterium
CGGCAATATCCTCGATCGAGCAGATACTCATCGTCGAGAGAGTGAATGGGATCCCGAACCGCTCTGCCGCACGAGCGCCCAGGATCTCGCCATCGGCATGCTGCATGCCCGTGAGGCCCGTGGGCGCGATCGCCACAGGCATCGTGACCGGTGTCCCGATCATCGTGCTGCGCGTTGAGCGGCCATCCATGTTCACAGCGACCCGCTGACGCAGACGAATCGCCTGGAAGTCGTCGACGTTGGCCCGATAGGTCGTTTCGGTCCACGAGCCGGAATCACAATAATCGACGAACATCTTCGGCACGCGCCGCAGATAGCGTTGGTGCAAGTCCGCCACGCAAGTGATGACTTCAGCCATATTCAACCCGTTCCTTCGATGCGGCCCAAGCGGACCATGGTCGTTCCAATCTTCAGGTGCTTGAGCGATGGCATGACCAGCACCGTGTTGTCATAAGGGGCCCGAATCACCGTATTGCCGTCGTAGGCGATCGGGTCGCCTGCCTTTCGAATGACCTCCAACCCCTTGTAATCGCCGGCAAATCGGAACTTCATGGATTGCGCAACGACCGCCTCGGTGACCCGTACCAAAACCTGGCTCGGGGCCGACGGATGCCGAGGCGAGTCTATGGGGCGCTCGCTCGAGGGGATCACCCCGACCTCATCGAGGAAGCGGTACAACGTCTCGCAGGCAACATTGACCGAACTTCGGGCCCAATGCTGACCGCATTCGATCAGGATGGCTGTTCGCGGTGAGCGCGGGTCGCCAAACCCACCCCGCTCGATCATGCGCAGGCCAGCTGGATGACCCGTATCGATCAACAAGTGCTCAGGCACACCGAGACGGCGCGAGAGCGCAGCGCTTTTTTCGCCGCCCTTGCCAGTAGCACCACAGACCATGATGGGCCTGCAGGGTTCATGCATCGAATGCAGGTCGAGCAGAAGATCGGCCGCGTCGACGAAGGGCTGGAGTTGCCGAGCGCGACGCAATTCCAGCGAATCACGCGCGCCGAAGAGTGCCTCGTCGGCCCACACACGGTTGTAGTCCTCGTCCACATAGCGGCTTCGGTCCGGATCATCCGCACGAAAACGGCTGAACGCCTCAACATTGGCAAACGCGAGCGTAAGGCGCCCCTGTCGCGGGCGCAATTGAGCGCGCAACAGTCCGTCGAGGGCGATCGCTCCGCACCATTCGTTCCCATGCGTGAGTGCCTGCACCATGACGGTTGGTCCCGGTCGACCCGAATCGAAGCTCCAAACGTAGTCGACGCCAGTATTTCCCTGCCGCCATGGGCGGATGTCGGGCTGGCTGATCTCGATCGGTCGGTCGTTTGACAACATGCGTGACTCCTTTGCGGACAAGCCGAGGCCCCGGCACTCAGGCGAGATCGTTCAGGTGGCAGGCTGAATACCGCCCGGGCGCAATCTCTCGCAGTGCCGGCGCCTGCTGAGCGCACATGGCGCTGGCCTGAGGACAGCGCGGATGGAAATGACAACCTGACGGAGGATTCATCGGCGAGGGAATCTCCCCGCGGATCGGCACGAAATCGCGCTTGCGCCGATCGAGCCGCGGGACCTCGGCAAGCAGCGCGCGAGTGTACGGATGGTTGGGGCGATCGAACAGTTCTGCACTTGGAGCGGACTCAACCACACGACCGAGGTACATCACCACGACCCGTGACGCGAGATGACGGATGACCCCCAGGTCATGGCTGATGAAGAGGTAGGTCAGGCCAAGGCCCTCGCGCAAATCCATGAACAGGTTGAGGACCTGTGCCTGAATGGAGACATCGAGCGCAGCCACCGCCTCATCACAGATGAGAAACTCAGGCTCGACTGCGAGCGCTCGCGCGATTCCGATTCGAGCGCGCTGGCCACCCGAAAATTGGTGCGGATAGCGACGCATCACAACGGGATCGAGTCCCACCCGACGGAGCAACTCCGCCACCCGCTCCTCCATCTCGTTGCGCGAAACGAGGCCATGCGCGACGGGCGCCTCACCCACGATCGAGGCGACCGTCATGCGCGGATTGAGCGACGCGAAGGGGTCCTGAAAAATCATTTGCACAGGCCGTCGGCGGCCACTGCCCGAGGCCTCGAGCGCGCCGCCACGCCAGGTCACCTGCCCCGAACTTGGCTGGTGAAGACCACAGCCGAGGCGTGCGAGGGTGGACTTGCCGCACCCGGACTCGCCGACCAGGCCAAGCACTTCACCTTGATAAACCTCCAGGCTGACCTGGTCGACGGCATGTACCGTCTGCTCGTTCACCGGCGCACCAAGTCGTCGCGCCAGTCGCTCGACCACATCAAGACGGCGAGAAAAACGCTTGCTGACCTGGTCAAAGCCCAGCAGGGGCACTGCGCGCTCGAGCCTCTTCATCGGACAGACTCCGAAGCGGCGGCTGGCAACAACGGGAAATGACACTGGACGGTTCGCGGGCCCAGCGCAGTGGCCTCGACCCGCTGGGCCGGGCGCCGCTCACAATCAGCGCCACGCTGGCCGCAGCGTGGGGCAAAGGCGCAGCCCTCGCCGAGTCGAGCAAGCGATGGCGCCGATCCGCCAATCT
>CAZAVT010000316.1:2574-4274 GCA_964488395.1 uncultured Burkholderiaceae bacterium
GCAGCCGCTGACCTGGGCTTGCCGACGACGGCACGGAGTCGAGCCGTCCCCGCGTGTAAGGGTGACGGGGGCGGTCGAGGACCTCGCCCGCAGGGCCGGACTCGACGATTCGCCCTGCATACATCACCGCAATCCGGTCCGCGAGTCCCGCCACGACGGCCAGATCGTGGGTGATCCAGATCAGCGAGGTGCCCGACTCTCGGACCAACTCGCGCATCTCATAAAGGATTTGGCCCTGCACGGTGACATCGAGCGCAGTCGTCGGCTCGTCCGCGATGATCAGATCGGGTCGATGCAAGAGCGCGATGGCAATCGACACCCGTTGCCGCATTCCACCGGAAAACTCGTGAGGATATTGGTCCAGGCGCTTGTCCGGCGACGCAATCCCGACCTTGGACAGGGCTTCGATCGCTCGACCACGCGCGCGGTCCCGAGTCATTGCCTCATGAGCGAGTAAGGTCTCGATCATGTGGGTACCAATCTTTAGGACCGGATTGAGGGTCATCATCGGGTCTTGAAAGATCATCGCAATGCGTCGTCCTCGCAGGCGTCGCAAGCGCTCGGGCGGTGCACCGACCAGTTCCTCACCATCGAAAAGAATACTGCCGCCGGCGACCCGACCTGGCGCATCGATCAGGCCCATGATCGAATAACCCGTCACCGATTTCCCCGATCCCGATTCCCCCACGAGACCGAGCACTTCGCCGCGTGAGAGCTCAAAGCTCGCCTCCGCCACGGCGGGTAGCCGCCCCTCGCGGGTCATGAATTCGGTGCAGAGGCCCCGGACCTCGAGGAGCGCGCCCCCACCAGACTGTGCGGAGGCACTCATCGCGCCAACCTTGGATTCAACACATCACGCAGCTGATCGCCCACCAGGTTGATCGCCAGGATCGTGAAAAGGAGCGCAGCCCCGGGATAGACACTGATCCAGTACTTACCCGACAAGAGGAACTCATAGCCATTGGCAATCAACAGGCCCAGCGAAGGCTCTGTGGGCGGCAGGCCGAGCCCCAGAAAGGAGAGCGTTGCTTCCAGGGCGATGGCATGGGCAACCTGAACGGTGCCCACCACGATCAAGGGGGCTGCTGCGTTGGGCAACAGGTGTCGCAACACGATTCGGGCATGCGACAGGCCGAGGGACCGCGCCGCTTCGATGTACTCGCGATTGCGCTCGACCAGCGCGGCAGACCGCGCGGTCCGGGCGTAATAGGCCCACTGGACCGTCACCAGGGCGATGATGATCTTGTCCACGCCTTTGCCGAGTACCGCGAGCAGGATCAGCGCCACCAGGATCGCGGGAAAGCCGAGCTGGATATCGACAACACGCATGACCACTTGCTCGAATCGCCCGCCGAGGTAGGCAGCAAGAACACCCGCGATGCTGCCGATCGCGAGCGCGATCAGGCCACTCGTCACACCGACATAGAGCGAGACACGCAGGCCGTAGAAGATTGCTGAGAGCATGTCCCGACCCTGTCCATCGGTGCCCAGCAGATAGATGGAGCCGCCCATGCTCTTTGCTCCTGGGGCAAGGCGCGCATCCATGATGTCAAAGGCGGCCAGATCATGGGGGTTTTGTGGCGAGATCCAGGGCGCGGCCAGGGCAACAAACACCACCGTCAGGAGCATCCCCAGCCCCAGCAGCGCGAGGCGGCTTTCGCAGAAGCGCTTCCAGTTACGACGCCAGGGCCGCTCGACGC
>CAZAVT010000317.1:0-4264 GCA_964488395.1 uncultured Burkholderiaceae bacterium
CGATCTCGCTGTGCAGGCCAAAGCCGATGCCGGTGAAACCCGCCGCACTCAGCTCCTCCATCTGCACAACGCTGTACAGCAGGTCTGCGCCCGAGCCACCATAGGACTCTGGCATGCTCATGCAAAGAAAGCCATTCGAGCCCGCTTTTCGCCAGACCTCGCGATCGACATGGCCCTGCTCCTCCCATTCGGCATGGAAAGGCGCGATCTCGCGGTCCATAAAGCGGCGAAAGCCGTCTCGGAAGGCTTCGTGGTCGGCGTTGAAGAGCGTGCGTGCGATCATGTGGGCGTCTCCCAACCAGGATAGACGCAGTATACGAGCAGCAGGAGCAGTAGCCAGCGATCAGCCCGTCATTGAATCAGTCGATGGAAAGCCCCAGCCGCGCATACAGCTCGGTTGGGGCATCGTGAAAGCGCATCAGGTCGACCATCTGCCTGGCAAGCTGGGCTTCGAGCGCCGGATCCTGGAGAGGTCGCAATTGCTGCGGATCGACGTCCGTGTCGTACACCACTGTCTCGCAATCGGCATAGAAGCCTGGCGCCAGCCAGCGGGTCGGCGACTTGTCGGTACCGGGCACACGCAACAGGGGCACATTCTTGCTGAAGGGCAAGGGCGGACTGAGGGTCGCCGCGGACAACTCGTCGACGCCGAAGCGCGACGTCATGTGAGTCGGCATCAGCGTGTACTGAAAGATGTCACCTGCGCCAACCTCTCGGGGGTAGCGAAAATAGGTGTGGCCGCCATCGGTCAGGTTGACTGCCGCGCCCCAGTGGCCAAACAGTACGGCCTCATGCAGGCGCTGCCCTGACGATTCGAGCGTGGGCAGCAGCGACTTCCCCCTCACGTCCGCAGGCACCGGCAGGCCGAACAACTCCAGCAGGGTTGGCATCAAGTCTGGCGTCTGGGTCAGCGCATCGCGGCGCGTGCCCGCGCACTCAGAGTGGCGCGGACTGTGAATGAACAGCGGAATATGCGCGACCTCCTGATAGACCGGCATCCGTACCTTGGCCCACCAATCGTGCTCGCCGAGCAGAAAACCGTGATCGGTGGTCACGATCAACGCGGTATCGCGCCAGAGCCCATGCTGGTCAAAATAGTCGAGCAGGCGCCCCATCTGCTCATCGCAAAAGGCAAGGAGCGCGAGGTAGTTCGCCCGAAGCTCTGCGCATTCCTCGGGTGCCTGAGTGACCCGCGCATAGGGTGGCCAGTCCAGGATCGGACCGCGATACCCGGTCGGAAAGCGCTCGCGAAGACGAGCCGGAGCAAAGAACGGCTCATGCGGGTCAAAGGTCTCGATCTGCAGCAGCCAGGAGTCGGCCTCCCGATTTCGCTCAAGAAAATCCAGCCCGGCGGCGAAGCACTGCCAGGACGGGAAATCCTCGTCGGCGCGGATGAACTCCCGGTTGATCATGTGGATGCGGTACTTGCTGCGCAGATCCTCGCTGTATTGCAATCGATGATAGAGACTGCGCAGCCGCTCCCAGGGTGGCTCGACCATCGCCTTCCAGGGATCGGCTTCCTGGCCACGGATGAACTCGTAGCTCGCGTACCGGTTGTGATAGGTCGCACCGCCGTCTTCCCAATAGTGGTAGTGGTCAGACACCAGATGGCTGTAGACCCCCCCTGCCGCCAGGCACTCCGGAAAGGAATCATCGAAGGGCTCGAGCGGCCCCCACGACCGGTGCATGAAACTGAGCCGGCCCGTATGAAGGTCGCGCCGTGCCGGCATGCAGGGCAGACTCCCGACATAGTGCCGGTCATAGGTTACGCAATGACGCGCGAGCCTCGCGAAATGGGGCGTCAGGGCAGGATCGGCGCCGTAGGGCGAGAGTGCCCCGCGAATCAGCGTATCGAAGAGCACGAAAACCACACGCATCGCCGACTCCCCTCAGGCTGAGGCTATTTGACTGCGCCACCGCCCAGACCGGAGACGATCCGGGCCTGCACTGGCAGGAACAGGGCGAGAGTGGGCAGCGTGGCCACCACCGAAGCGGCCATCACTAGGCCCCACTCGGGCGCGCCATCACCGAAGTAGTTCTGCAGCAGCAGAGGCATGGTCTTTCGAGAGTCATCGGCGAGAAAGGCGAGCGCGAACAGGTATTCGCCCCAGCAGACCAGAAAGCTGTGGGTCGCGGTCGCGATGATGCCCGGCATGATGACCGGGACGATGATCTTCCAGAGAATCTGGAAGTGGCTCGCTCCGTCGATCAAGGCCGCTTCGTCCAGGCTGCGCGGAATGCCCTGCAGATAGCCGACCAGCATGTAGACGGAGAACGGGATCGTCACCGCGACATAGGCGGCGATGAGTCCCAGCTGGCTGTCGAGCAAGCCGATACGCGCGAACCAGATGAACAGCGGCGTCACCAGCACGATCCACGGGAAAGTCTGTCCAAGGAGGACCGTCTGGAAAAGCAGACGCCTGCCAGGAAAGCCCATCCTAGAGAAAGCGTAGGCGGCACACACCGAGGCCAGGGTCGAGAGCACGACTGCGACGGCGCAAACGAATAGGCTGTTGGCAAGCGCCAGCGTGAATCCGGACTCGAAAAGCTGCCGGTAGTTCTGCAGGGTATACACCCCCAGCCCCTTGGCGAACATGGTCTCGGGCGTCTTGAATGAGGCGAGCAGGATCCACACGCCGGGATAGAGGAAGAAGGCAAGAAACAGCCAGGTGAAGGCGAGGATCAGCAACTCCCCGCCCAAGCGTAGCCCGAATATCTGTCCGAGCATGAACTGCGACTCACGCTCCGCGACACTCATCGCAGCACCTCCCGAAACTCCCTGGCCGCAACCAGGCGCAGGTAGATGATCCCGAACACCAGCATCGCCGCGGCCATCACCACGCCCATCGCCGAGCTCATCCCCAGCCGACCGTCGATGAAGGCCTTGATGAATACGTCGGTCGCCATGACATTGGTGAACGAGCCAGGCCCCGCCCCGGTGGTCAGCCAGACGTAGACGAAGTTGTTGAAGGTCCAGAAGGTCGACATCAGCACCATCACGATGATGGCGGGCTTGAGATGAGGGAGGTGGACATAGCGCACGACCTGTAGCGCCGTCGCGCCGTCCATGTGCGCGGCCTCGACCAGCTCATCAGGGACTGACTGCAGCGCCGCGACAAAGCTCAGCGTGACCAGCGGCAGGGTGTTCCAGACCACGATCATCAGGATCACCGGCCAGACCCAGTGTGTGCTGCCCAGAAAGGCAATCGGCTCGCTGACCACGCCCAATCGAACCAGGGCGAGATTGAGATCACCGACGCGCGGATCGAGCAGCCATTTGAAGATGATGATCGAGACGATCGGCGGGGTCGCCCAGGGAACGATCAGTACCAGCCGCGCGATGGTCTTGAGCCGATAGCGCGCGACCGTGCGACTGTGCATCGCAAGCGCAAGAGCGAGTCCCAGGACGATCCGCAGCCCCACGCCGATGAAGGTCAGCCAGAACGCCGTGTTCCAGAGCACCCTGAAAAAATCCGGACTCGAGAACAGCTCCCGGTAATTCGCCGCGCCGACGTAAGGCCCACCATCGCGCAACTGGAAGAGGCTGGTGTCGGTCAGGCTGTTCTGGACATTGAATAGGATCGGATAGATGTAGAAGCAGCCGAGCAGCAGAAAGGCCGGTGCCAGCGTGCACCAGACGAAGCGGTGATTCTTCATCGGCGAGGCGTCCGGTGCGGGCCGTGGCGGTTCACTTCTGATGCTTGGCGAGCTCGGCCTGCAACAGGGTCACGAAGTCCTGAGCCGCCTGCTCGGCAGTCTTCTGGCGAATGAAGACCGAACCGATCGCGCGGCCAGAGGCGTTCCACATGATCGGAATGTCGACCGGACCGGTGGCATAGGCCCCCCAGCTGCGCGCCAGAAGCAACTGGTCGCGAAAGCCTTCCATGCCAGGCTCGGGCTGCTTGGTCTTGAGCGCGTCGTACTGGGAGGGCGTGTAACCGGTCAGATATTTTGTGAAGGTCGGATCAGCCTTGGTGAGGAACTGCACCAGTTTCCAGGCGGCATCGAGATTTTTCGGGTTGGGGCCGAGCGCAACCATCCGTCCGCCGAAATGCGTGGTGGAGGGTTTCGTATCGGCAGGATGAATGGTCGTGCGAAAGGGGCTTGGCTTGTCGGGGTGCCGTTTTTTCCAGTTTTCCAGCACCCGGGCTGCGGTGAAATCGGCGAGACTGACCATCGCAAATTCGCCGTTCAGCAGCCCCTCGACCACCTCGGGCGATCCGAAGCTGCAGGCCGACGCCATCGATGGTGGGTTGAGCCCCTC
>CAZAVT010000318.1:0-4247 GCA_964488395.1 uncultured Burkholderiaceae bacterium
CATGTCGGGAGGGTCGGACCCGCTGCAGGCCGAGAGAGCCGCGAGAAGGCACAGGCCACTCAGCCACCGCAACGCTACTGCCCTGAGGCATTTTGAGCCATTCATGGACCCGATTATAGCCAAGGCCGATTCAGGGACGCTCTCCCCGGGGATGGAATCCATCGAATTGGTTGCGGTCGGTCGGGCTGGAGAGCGGCTTGACCGTTTCCTGGCAGGCAGTATCCCGCAGTATTCGCGCACGCGCCTTCAGCGCTGGATCGAGATGGGCGCCGTGCGTTGGGATGAGCGGATCCTGGATCGCCGACATCGTTTGTCCGGGCTTGAGCGGATCACCGTGGAACCGCAACCGCTCGAAGCTGAGCAGGCCTTTGGTCCCGAGGCGGTTCCTTTTGATCTTCATGATCAGGATCAGGAGTTGCTGATTGTGAACAAATCCCCTGGTCTCGTCGTCCATCCGGCGGCGGGAAACTGGCACGGTACCTTGTTGAACGGTCTGCTCGATCGCTTTCCGGCGCAGTCCGCACTTCCGCGGGCCGGTATCGTGCACCGACTCGATCGGGATACCAGCGGCCTCATGGTCGTGGCTCGAACCGAAACAGCGATGAGCCTACTCGGGGCTCAGTTGGCCGATCGCTCGATGGGCCGAAGGTACCTGGCCATTGTGCACGGCGAGGCCCCGATGAGCGGGGATGTCGATGCGCCGCTCGGGCGCGATCCTGCTCATCGACTGCGCTTCGCGGTGGTTAGCCCTCATTCGGGCCGTCACGCCCGGACTGAATTCCGTCGCCTTGCTGTCGGGCGGCTGGGCACTCGCGTGGTGAGCCTTATCGAGTGTCGACTCCATACCGGGCGGACGCATCAGATTCGGGTGCATATGCGCCATGTCGGTCTTCCCATCGTCGGCGATGTCCTTTACGGCGGTTTTTCGGACCCTTCGTGTCCCCGGCAAGCGCTACACGCCTGGCGCCTGAGCCTCCAGCATCCCCAGCACGACACGCGGGTCAGTTGGTCCGCTCCTCCTCCGGAGGACATGGAGCAGCTTGCGGCCAAGGCGGGTATCTCGCTTGCCGACTCCCTGAGCCGCCTGACCCGGTCCGGGCAAGCCTGACGTGAGCATAAATCTGCTTGTTCCAGCCAGATCGCTCGGCGCGAGAATCCGTGTCATCTCGACCTTGCGTTCGGGCGGTGTGAGCCGTGGGCCGTACGGCTCCAGCCCAGGTACGGACAGCGGACTCAATCTCGGCGAGCATTGCGGCGATGACCCGACGGCCGTCGCGATCAATCGCGCTCGCCTGCGACAACTGCTCCCCGGGGACCCGCGCTGGCTCCGGCAGGTCCATGGCTCGGCCGTGGCAAGAATGGACGCCGAGAATGGCGCCGTCGATCGGGGGGAGCCGGTGGCCGATGCGGCCGTGACTGGGGCGCCTCTTCAGGTCTTGGCGGTATTGACCGCAGATTGCCTGCCGGTCGTTATTGCCGGGCGAGGTGCCGAAGCGGTTGGAATTGCCCATGCGGGTTGGCGTGGGCTTGCCGCAGGGGTGCTCGAGAGCACCTTGGATGCGCTTCGAGTGTCGTATGACTTACGTCCACAAGATTGCGTGGCCTGGCTTGGTCCTGCAATCGGGCCGCGCCAGTTCGAAGTCGGCGGGGAGGTGCGGGAGGCTTTTTGCGCAAACGACCCTCGGGCCGCGGAAGTGGGCTTCAAGGCGGCAAGCGAAGAAGGCAAGTGGCTTGCCAACCTAGAAGCCTTGGCCACCCGTCGATTGCACTCGCTCGGGCTCAGTGAGGTCATTGCCAGCGGGGCGTGTACCGTGAGTGAACCGCATCGCTTCTATTCCTACCGTCGCGATCGGGTAACGGGCCGAATGGCAACGCTCGTTTGGATCGATTGATCCCGAGTTCAGCCCAATCTCTCCGTCATTCAGGGCCATGCCGGGATGACGCACTGCCATCGTCAGACCGAGCCTGTGCCGCAGCGCGACGCTGCGCGTTTCGTCGCCGTCGCTCGGGCGTGCCCATGAGATAGAGCAGAACCGCGAGCGGGAAAAGACCATAGAAGATGAAGGTCATCAGCCCGGCAATCCAACTCGTTTCAGTGACTGCCATGAGGAGAGTCACGTAAAGCCACGCAATGGCGATGATGTACATCAGCGGCACTTTCAGACGGCGCGTTGACAAACTTGGCACACTCATCAGAATGCCTGAAAACACAAGGATTTCCCGACCGAGGGGTTGTTATGTCCGACCAGGATCGCAAGCCGCGCAAGCCGGCTTCAAAAGCCAGGGCTGCTGCCAAGTCGGCCCCCAAAGCTCGGGCGAAGGCAACGTCTCGCCCAGTTGGCGGTTCGTCCTCGCGTCATTCACAGGAATCGACGGCTGACTCGGCCTCAGGAGCGAGTCCATCGTTTCGGATGGACCCGTCCCGGTTTGCCGAGCTGCAGGCGGAGTACCTGGGGCAACTGGGTCAAGTCTTCTCATCACCGCAAGCGCCGCAGGCGCGTGACCGACGGTTTGCCAACGAGTCCTGGCGCGAGGGGCCGTTTGCCTGGGGCGCCGCGCTTTACGCCATCAATGCAGAATACCTACAAAAGATGGCTGAAGCGGTTGAGGCCGATTCGAAGACGCGGGAGCGAATTCGATTTGCCACTCAGCAGTGGGTCGACCTGATGTCGCCGGCCAACTTTCTCCTGACCAATCCCGAAGCGCAGCGCAAGCTCGTCGAAACGAAGGGCGAAAGTCTCTGGAGCGGCATACAAAATATGCTGGGCGATCTTCAGAAAGGACGGATCTCCCAGACTGACGAGTCGGCCTTCGAGGTCGGGCGCAATGTTGCGACATCGCCCGGCAGTGTCGTGTTCGAAAACGGGCTGATCCAGATCATTCAATATGCGCCAACGACCCCTCGCGTCGGGGCCAGACCCCTGTTGATGGTGCCGCCTTGCATCAACAAGTTCTATATCCTGGATCTTCAGCCAGACAATTCGCTCGTCGCCTATGCGGTCGCCCAGGGTCACACGGTTTTCATGGTTTCCTGGCGTAATGTGCAGGCCGACCAGGGGCAGCTCAGCTGGGACGACTACCTGGAACAGGGGGTCATCGCAGCCGTCCACGCGGTTCGCGAGATCAGTCGGCAGCCCAAGATCAATCTGCTGGGATTTTGCGTGGGCGGAACGCTCGTGGCGACAGCGCTCGCTGCCTTGCACGCGCGTGGTGAGCGACCGATCGAGTCGCTCACGCTGCTGACGTCGCTGCTGGACTTTTCCGATCCGGGCGTCCTGGGCGTTTTCATCGATGAATCGTTCGTCGCCTATAAGGAAGCGACCATCGGGCGAGGCGGGCTGATGCCGGCAAGAGACCTGGCCACCACTTTTAATTTTCTCAGGCCGAACGATCTGGTCTGGAACTATGTTGTCAGTAACTACCTGAAGGGCGAAGCGCCTGCACCTTTTGACCTTCTGTATTGGAACAATGACAGCACCAATCTGCCAGGCCCCATGTATTGCTGGTATCTGCGCCATATGTATCTGCAGAACGAATTGCGGATCCCTGGGCGTCTGGTGTGTGCCGGGGCACCCATCGATCTGGGGTCGATCGATGTGCCGGTTTATATCTACGCTTCGCGGGAAGATCACATCGTGCCCTGGCGTACGGCCTACCAGTCGACTCGCTTGCTGAGTGGTCCGGCCCGGTTCGTCTTGGGAGCGAGTGGCCATATTGCAGGGGTGATCAATCCCGCTCATCGTAATAAGCGCAATTATTGGGTCGCAGCGGGTCTACCCAACGACGCTGACGCCTGGTTTGGTCATGCCCAGGAGGTTCCCGGCAGCTGGTGGCCTGATTGGTCAAGGTGGCTGGCGAGCTTTCAGGGTGATCTAGTGACCGCCCCGCGGCCTGGCTCCCGGACGTACCCGGTGATCGAGCCAGCGCCGGGGCGCTATGTGCGCGAGAAGGCTTAAGCGATGATTCAGGCATTCAACAGGAGACAGCGATGTCCGGAAAGCTGGCGTATGTAACGGGTGGAATGGGCGGAATCGGTACGGCGATCTGCCGACGTTTTCACGAGATGGGCTATACCGTGATTGCGGGCTGCGGTCCGACGCGCGATTTCTCTAAATGGCTCGCCGAGCAGAAGAACGAGGGCTATCACTTCCATGCCTCGGTCGGCAATGTGGCGGATTGGGAGTCGACGCGTCAGGCCTTCGAGCGGGTCAAGGCGGACTTCGGCAACCCCGACATTCTGGTCAACA
>CAZAVT010000319.1:0-4240 GCA_964488395.1 uncultured Burkholderiaceae bacterium
CGGATCTGGGATGACCTTGGTCTCACGGGGATCACCCTGGAGATCAACTGCCTGGGCCAGGCCGAGGAACGACGGGCTCATCGGGAGGCCCTGATTGCCTATTTTCTGGCCCATCAGGACCAACTCGACGCGGATGCGCGCAGGAGGCTTCATGCCAACCCACTGCGGATCCTCGACACCAAGAACCCAGAGATGCAGGCTCTCGTCGAGTCGGCCCCTCGCCTGATCGACCATCTGGGGCCCGAGTCCCGTGCCCATCTCGACCGCCTGAGTGTGCTTCTCAAGGGGCGCGGCATCCCGCACCGGATCAACCCCCGTTTGGTACGGGGGCTCGACTACTACAATCTGACCGTGTTCGAATGGATCGCCGAGATCGGCGGCTCCTCGCTCACCGTCTGCGGCGGGGGACGCTACGATCCCCTGATCGGGCTGCTCGGTGGTCGTCCGACGCCGGCTTGTGGCTTCGCGTTGGGCGTCGAGCGCATCCTTGAATTGATGCGTGAACAGGCCGTCGAGGTCGATGGCAGTCAATGCGATGTCTATGTGGTCCATGCTGGCGACGGGACGCTCCCGGCTGCGCTGGGCGCAGCAGAGTCGTTGCGCGATGCTGGGCTCGACGTGCTGATGCACTGCGGTGGTGGTAGCTTCAAGTCCCAGTTCCGCAAGGCTGACGCAAGTGGTGCGCTGTTCGCGCTGGTGATTGGCCCGGACGAACTCGCGCGGGCAGAGGTAGGCCTCAAATGGCTGCGTGACCCGGCTGCAGCCCAGGGCGCGGGTCGACAGGAATCGGTCGCGATGGATCGTTTGTGCGAACGGGTCGTCGAGGCGATGGTCGAGGATGTTGGCTCGGACGGTGCGGACTGAGCGAGCCCCCAACAGGACGGATGATCACATCATGGCGTATGACCTGCAGGAACAGGAACAGATCGAGAGCTTGAAAGCCCTCTGGCAACGGTACGGCAATGTTGTACTGACCTTGCTCACGGTGGTGCTGCTTGCTTTCTCGGGCTGGCGAGGCTGGGGCTGGTATCAGGATCGTGAGGCTGCGGCAGCTGCCGAACTCTTCGATGAACTGCGGGGGGCGGTCGTGGCCCGTGATCTCGATCGAGTTCGCTTTGCGTCGGGCCGAATCTTCAGCGACCACAGTTCGACCGCCTACGCGCAGATGGCGGCGCTCGCCTCGGCCAAGGCGTATGTGACGGCTGGCGATCGACAGGCCGCGCGGGTACCCCTGCGCTGGGCGATCGACAAGGCGCGCGATCCCGAGTACCGGCAGATCGCCCGCCTGCGCCTCGCGGGACTGTTGCTCGAGGATGGCGCGCACGACGAGGCCCTCACGGTCCTCGGGGCGGATCCGGCGACTCGATTTGCAGGAGCGCACGCAGATCGCCGCGGCGATATCCTGGTGGCGCTAGGGCGAATTGACGAAGCTCGACAGGCCTACTCGCAGGCGCTCGACAAGCTCGACTCGGCCAGCCCCCTGCGGCAGATCGTTCAGATCAAGCGGGATGCACTGGGGACCCGGGAGGGTTGAGTCATGACTGAGCCTCTGTCCTCGTCCCGCGTCAACCGGCGGTCGCTGGTTTCGGGCGGGCTTACACTCGGCACCGCGACCGTTCTCACGGGGTGTGGCTCCCTGTTCGGTTCCAGTGCCAAGCGCGCTGAGCCACCACCCGCGCCAGCCGCTCGAGGCGGTGCTCGTTTGACCTTGCGTTGGAGTGCCGGATTTCCCGGTGCGGTCAATCGTGCCGCGGCCGTGACCGAGGCCGGTTTGTGGGTGGTTGGCGACGAGGGTCGGCTCGCGCTGCTTGATCCCGGGACCGGAGCTGTCCGCTGGTCGCTGGTCGCTGGTCGCTCGATTGTGGCAGGGGTGGGCGCCCGTGGCCCGATCGGGGTGGTCGCCACGGCCGAGGGGCGGCTGCTGGCGTTCGACGCAAGCGGCCAGCGTCGATGGTCGGCCGACCTGGGTGCCGAGGCGGTCACGCTACCAGCCCTGGGCGAACGGGCCGTTTTCGTCCGTGCCAGCGATCGGCGGATCCTCGCGTTTGATCTCGAATCCGGCAAGCGCCTGTGGTCGGTGACTCGCTCCGGCCCACCGCTGGTCCTGCGTCAAACATCCCTGATCACCGTCGCCGATACCCGACTCTTTCTTGGTTTTCCCGGCGGTCGTCTGGCGGTTCTGGGGCAGTCCAACGGCGTCCAGGTCTGGGATGCCTCAGTGACCCAGCCGCGTGGCTCGAACGAAATCGAGCGGATCGCTGACGTTGTTGGGGCGCCCTCCTTCGCGGGGCAGGATGTGTGCGCCGTGGCTTTTCAAGGTCGGATCGCCTGCTTCGATGCCGCGACCGGCCGCACCCTGTGGGCGCGCGATCTGTCCTCGGCGACCGGCCTGGCAGGGACATCGACCATGGTTGCCGTCGCCGACGAGAGGGGACATCTGCACGCCTTTTCCCGCTCGGGTGCGAGCCTTTGGCGGCAGGTCGCCCTCGCCGATCGACAGCCGTCAACGCCCGCGATCGCGGGATCGCGGTTGCTGGTCGGTGACCTGGGCGGTTTTGTTTACGCTCTGTCGGCCGATGACGGCAGTATCCAGGCTCGCCTGGCGACTGACGGTCGACCGATCGTTGGTGCGCCCGTGATCGTCGGCAACCTGGCGCTGATCCAAACTCGGCAGGGTGGCACGCACGCCCTGTCGATCGAGTCGGTGTGAGCCGGCTACCCGTTGTCGCGCTCGTCGGCCGGCCCAATGTGGGCAAGTCGACGTTGTTCAATCGATTGACCCGATCGCGTGCGGCGCTGGTCGCCGATGTGCCTGGTCTTACCCGTGATCGGCAGTACGGCCGTGCTCGCCACGGCGACGACCATTTCATCGTCATCGACAGCGGTGGCTTCGAGCCGGTGGCGCGTTCGGGCATTGCGGTTGAAATGGCCCGCCAGACCCGTCAGGCGGTGCTCGAGGCCGACGCGGTGATCTTCCTGGTGGACGGTCGCGAGGGTCTGACTCCCCGAGACAGCGAGATTGCCGTCGAATTGCGGCGTACCGCTCGTCGGTTGATCCTCGCGGTTAACAAGACTGAAGGCATGCGTCGCGACTGGGTCGCCGCGGATTTCCACGAGTTAGGCCTGGGCGCGCCCCTGCCGGTTTCGGGGGCACACGGCGATGGCATCGGTGACCTGGTGGCAGAGGCGCTCACAGGGTTGGTGGTGCCGGCTCTCGCGACCGCTCCGAGTGACGGCGATGACCGCGACGAGCCCTCGCCGTCTGACGAGGCCGAAGTGTCCGCCGGACGTATTCGTATCGCTGTCGTCGGGCGGCCCAACGTCGGGAAGTCGACCCTGATCAACTCGCTGATCGGCGAAGAGCGACTGATTGCCTTTGATCAGCCCGGCACGACCCGCGACTCGATCGCGATCGATTTCGATCGGGGTGGCAAGCCTTACACCCTGGTCGATACCGCCGGCCTGCGCCGCCGTGGTCGGGTCTCCGACATGGTCGAGAAGTTCTCCGCGGTCAAGACCCTTCAGGCCATCGAGGACGCCCAAGTCTGCATCCTGCTCCTCGATGCGACCGAAGGGATCTCGGATCAGGACTCGGTGATCGCGGGTCACATCCTCGAGGCGGGGCGTGCGCTGGTGATCGCTGTCAATAAATGGGATCTCGCGCACCAAGAGGCTCGACAGCGAACCCGTCAGGACATCGAACGCAAACTGCATTTTCTCGACTTCGCGCGCGTCCATCAGATCTCGGCAATCCAGGGCAGCGGTTTGAGGGCGCTGATGCTTTCGGTGGACGCGGCCCACGCCGCAGCCCATGCCCGATTGTCAACGCCACGCCTCACTCGAGTGATTCAGGATGCCGTCCAGAAGCAGGCGCCGCCGCGCAAGGGTCCCATACGTCCCAAGTTGCGTTACGCGCATCAGGGCGGACGCAACCCGCCGGTGGTGGTGATCCATGGTTCGGCGCTCGATCACGTGCCCGCCACCTATCGACGCTACCTCGAGTCCTCGATTCGTGAGGCTTTCAAGCTGCAGGGAACCCCCCTGCGAATCGAGTTCCGATCGGCCTTCAATCCTTACGCGCCACGCGTCTGACGCACTGGCGCCGCAGTCGCGATACTTCCCGGTCAATTTGCGCTACAGTTCAGTGGCGGGGACCGCGGTATCCGGTCTTCACCTCCCCTATCAATACCCAAAAAAGCCAGGTCCACCATGAGCAATAAAGGGCAACAGCTACAAGACC